>JAEEPV010000002.1 GCA_016284975.1 Solobacterium sp. | reverse complement strand
TAAAGGTGCTTCCGGATATAGATTTAAACGGAAGATATTAAAAGACGTTTGTACAACAGGAAGAAAGGGGACCGCGAATGACGGAAGCGGAAATCAATCAGAAACAAATTGAATATCGCAGGCATTTAAATTCGCTGATGATCAGCGGAAAGGCAATGATTGCCCTGGGCATCTGGACAACCCTGCGCGTGATTCTGGCGATGCTGATGGGGAAAAACAATCTCCGGGCGTTCATTATGCAATACTTTGTTGACAGTGATGTCGTGGTCGATGAAATCAATGAATTCGGCATGAATATCGTCATTGTGGTTGTATTTGTGATAGTTCTGGTGATCAGCCTGATCGCATTCTCGATAAACTACATCGCAGGCATAGGCGCATATCGGGAAGGAAAAGGCGGGAAAAAGGGAATTGTATACATTATCTTTACCGTTCTGATTTTACTGGGCACGTTATGGATCTATGTTGCCTATCTTTTCCCGGCGTCACCGCAGGCAGTGCAGAAGGAACAGGAGGTGACGTTTCTGAATGAACAGGGCAGTTTCCTTTTGGACTTCACACAGGTGCTGATCTGTGCTGATATTCTGTATGCAATGGTCAGATCCAGAAAGATCGGCAAAGAATTAAAAGAGGAGCAGGCAGTATGAACAGCGATTTCCATTACTATGCAACCTATTGTGCTGCGGCGATCGCAGGGTTTCCGCATGAGGCGTGTCAGGAAATCTGTTACAGTGCCCAGCTTGTTGATAACTGTACAAAAACATTTCTGAAAACCGTTAACGGACCGCTCTCTGCGGCAACGACACAGCTGCAGTCGGAAATGGTAAACGCAAGAACCGATACCGTTGGTCTGCAGGATATCACGCGAATCTGGTCATCCTTTCATTTCCTTCCCCGCGATCTGAATGCGGAAGTCAAAAAAGGTTCAAAAACATACAAGAACAAGTACCGTCTGATCTGCGGGCCCAATGGGGATCTCTTGGTAGATACGGTCAATCTTGCGAAGAATAACGGCAATGAGGCGATCGGTCTTGCCATGCATGTTCTTGCGGATACGTGGGCGCATACCTACTTTGCCGGAACCCCTTCGCTTGTCATCAACAATACGAACAGCTACTTTTATGAACTGATGCCGCAGGAAGACGGCAGCTTCAAACGGCGTCCGGTCGAATTCGGACACAATCCTGCCGCAAAGGAAGATCCGGAAAAGGGCGAATATACCGGCAGTCTGTTTCAGGCATCCGAGAACAATATTATGAATCTCGGACATGGAAGAGCAGGCCATCTTCCGGACTACAGCTTTATCCGCTATGTCTATCTGCCTGCCTGGGGAGATTATGCAGAGATCGTAAAAGACAACCCGCATGATTATATCCATGCTTTTGCCCAGATGGTCTATGCCCTGCAGTATCTGAGCGGTCAGCATCCGACCTTTGAAAAGGAGACCTATGCCTGGACTGCGATTGAACCGTACCGGGAAGCAATTGAGCGCATTCTTTCGATCCGCAGGGTGGATGATTCACAGGACTGGAAAGCACTGGGGGAATCGATTACCAGAGAAACGATCCGTGAGTTCAAAATTGATGAGTATCACAATGAATATACTTCCGCCCCGGCGGATAAAAAGGATGATGAAACCTTCCTTGGAAGATTCTTCATTGCGGCTATGACACATAAGAGTATGGTCACCTCAAGGATCTCTGCCAGCGGCAGTAAACTTGCAGGTATTTCAATTGACTACACAAGAAAAGGATTCCATGGAATTAATGATTATCGAAAGATCATAAAGAATATGGAGGACAGGGATAACATATGACAAACTGGCAGAAATTCTCGAATGTTCTGGCTGCGTTCTTAATGATCTTATTCGGGCTTTTGATTCTGTTTATAGGTGAAGAGGCATATCTCTTTGTAATTCTGGCATTTGCGTTTCTGCTGTTTATTTACAGTATCCGCATGCTGGTGTATTACTTCCAAATGGCAAGATATATGGTTGGTGGAAAAGAGATTCTTTACCGCGGAATTCTGTTTCTCGATCTCTCGCTGTTTATTTTTACACTCAGTACGATCCCTTCGACATATGTCATGTTGTATATGGTCGGCATGCTGGCATTCAGCGGCGCCGTAGACATCATGAACGCAATGGATCTGAGAAGGCTGCAGGGACACTGGATCCTGCAGTTCATACGCGGTACCGTATGTGTCGTTGGTGCAGTATTGTGTATCGTCATGATGAACACACCGAAAATGGTGGTAACCATCTTCTGCTTCATGTTGTTCTACAATGCGGTGATGCGTATTATCAACGCAGTTCGTCCGACCGAAATCATCGCAATTCAGTAACGAGTACAGCTTTGGTTCGGGCAGTGACTCCCGTCATAGCCCAGGGGTGTTTTACAGAAACGTAATTTCACGAATACAAAAACAACAGCGTTATATCTTTCAGGAGTTAACTATGCCATCAGAAACCAGAAAAAAATCACATACCGGCAGGATCATCCTGCTGTGTCTTCTTGCGGCTCTGCTGATCTTTGGTGTTATCTTCTCCCATTTCGGAGGGCTTGGACCAGGGAAATGCGCAGACAAAGAAGCCTTTTCTTCCCATGCCAGGGAAGTGACGGAGATTATCCTGCCGGAACATACACGAATAGCTGCACTTGGTGAAGCGACGCACGGAAACAAAGAGTTTCAGCAGCTGAAGCGCACCGTATTTCAGAGCCTGGCAGAGCGATACGGCATCCGTGCCTTCTGTCTGGAAGGAGATTACGGCGGGTGTGAACTGGCAAACAAATATATCCACGGTGGTGAAGGAAGTGCAGAAGAAGCCGCTGCAGCGATCGGGTTTGCGATCTACCGTACGGAAGAAATGGCGGATCTGATCCGCTGGATGCGCGAATACAATGAGACTGCAGCCGAGGGAGAAGACCTGATCTTCTATGGCTTTGACATGCAGCGAAGCGAAAAGGAATATATCTGTCTGAAAGAAGCGGCGGCCAAAGCCGGTATTGATACCGGCAGGCTGGATCAGCTGTGGGATGCAGAAGCGGAATCCTTTTCGGAAACATCCACGCTTGAAGAGCGGAGATTAGCCCTTACAGAGATCCGGGATCAGTTTGATCCATCGGATTCCATCGGCATTCATACAGTCGATATCCTGCTGCAGAATGCTGCGCTGTTTGCGGAATATAACGCAGGAAACAATCCTGTCGGAATGCGCGATCAGTTCATGGCAGAGAATATTCTGTGGATCCTGGAACAGGAAGAAGCCAGAGGACATAATTGTATCTTTGTCAGTGCACATAACGGGCATGTAGAACAGAAAGGCTCCTATGATGCGGAAAACAAAGTCATGGGAAATCTTCTGGCAGATGCGATCGGCGAAGATGCCTATTATGTGACCGGAACAGATTTCCGAAAGGCCACAGTCAATCTTCCCCTGCAGAGCGGAAAGCGGATTACCCATATGTTCTATTCCCATGATCCTCTGGCAAATGCCGCCAAGGAATGCGGATACGAAATGTGCTGGCTGGATTTCTCTGCGGTGAGCGAGGATTCTCCGCTTTATCCTGCCGTTCACGACTATTGCTGGATGGGCAGTCTTGGGGACTCTTACAATGCCTTCTTTATGACGTTTGTTCCGATGAGCTATCGCATCTATCGTTCTCCCGCCATCCTCTTTGACAGTATGATTTTTGTCAGCGAAGCACACCCAACGGTAATACAGGAAGTTCCAAATCCGTAACGCTGTATCAGACATGTCACTGCATAATGACAGAAACAATTGCGTAATATAACGAACTGAAAAAACCGATTCTTCTCAGGACGAGGGAATCGGTTTTAAACTAATCAATTTCTGAAGGTTTCCAGCGCTCGATGATCTTCTCTGCACAGCGGATCCCATCGATCGCGGAACTGACGATTCCTCCGGCATAACCTGCCCCTTCACCAGAAGGGAAGATACCGGAAATACTGCTTTCAAAGGTATGTATGTCACGAATGATCCGGATCGGGGAACTTGTCCTGGTCTCGACACCGGTAAACAATGCGCCTTCTGCGGTAAATCCCGGAAAGATCGTTTCTGTATGCCTCAGCATTTCTTCCAGCGACTGATTGATAGGCGCATGGAACAGCTGATGAAGATCCGTCATGGCAGTGCCAAGCGGATAGGTGGGCAAAACGGAAGTGGGTTCGTTTGGTCTGGCAGGATCGAGATAATGCGCAATCGTTTCACAGGGTGCTTTCTGTTCTCCCAGCTGATACGCAAGTTCCTCCAGGTGTTCCTGATAGAGCATCCCGTCAAAGAGACCGCTTCCGTAATCGGAAGAATCAACCTGTATGACAAGCGCGGAATTGGCATTGGTTCCATCCCGTCTGCTGTAGGACATACCGTTGGTCACGGTCGTATTCGGCGTGCTTGCGGCGGCGATCACATAACCGCCCGGACACATGCAGAAACTATAGACGCCTTTCTTCAGACTGGAAGTATGTGAGAGGTGATACTCTGCTGGCGGCAGGGACGACCAGTCTGAGATATTCCGGTACTGTCTGGCATTGATAAAGGACTGCAGGTGTTCACAGCGAAGGCCTACCGCAAACTGCTTGGAAGAAAGGGGAACCTTTCTCTCATCCAGCATGCGGAAGGTATCTCTTGCACTGTTTCCAAGCGCCAACAATAACGCATCACACGGAATCTCTTCGTTCGTATCGGTACGGATGGCTGTGATCCGTTCCCCGTTGGTCTCGATATCGGTCAGTTTTGTATCAAAACGGATCTCACCGCCAAGACGTTCGATTTCTTTGCGGATCGTAATATTAATATCGATAAAAGCGTCCGTTCCGATGTGGGGATGATTCAGCCATGCGATCGAAGGATCTGCGCCGGCTTTGATCAGCTCCTGCAGTATCAGTTCGACACGGGGATCCTTGATCCGGGTTGTAAGCTTTCCATCGGAAAACGCTCCGGCTCCGCCTTCCCCGAACTGTACATTGCGGCGTTTGTCGAGAATCCCGGTCTTCCAGTATTCCTCAACTGCCTGTTTCCGCTCGTGAATCGAAGGGCCCTGTTCCAGAATTAAAGGCCGATAGCCTTTTCTTGCCAGCAGCAGTCCTGCGGCCATCCCGCAGGGCCCAAAGCCGACAATGACCGGACGGAACGAGAGCGGTTTGTCACCCGGTTGTGGAAGCTGGTAATGAAACGGTGTAACGATACGCGCCCTGTTTTTCAGCTTTCGGATCAGTTCCGCTTCCTGAGCAGTCTCAAACCGAATCTGGTAAAGATATACCGCTTCCCGGTTTGCGCGTGCATCTAACGAGCGATGAGCAATCGAGGCGGAATGAATTCCGGCCCGGTTCAGTCTGTATTTTTTGATTGCGGTTTCGATCGGATCCATCGATTCCTGAATCGGCATCCGCAGTTCCAGTTCGATCATCAGTCAGTTCCTCTAATTAATTGCAGATGGAGAACGGTCTTCCGGTATGTTCTTAATGCCGGTGAGCAGATTGCTTCCGATGTTGATGCCAATATACCACAGCGTGTCGTTTTTACAAGAATCGTTCCATTGATAAAACGGAGGAATTTCTAGCGGGGATTTTCTGTTTTCGCACTAAGAGTAAAGCGGAGGGAACAATGAGCGAAAACGAACAACAGCTTCATACCTATATACTCAGTCAGATTCATAATATCGGAGAAGTAACTCCGGCATCCTTTGCGAAAGTGATGGAACAGGAACCGGGTCTTTTGGAGCGATATCTTCGCAGCTGCGGGATTCGGGTAAAACAGGCGAAGATGCGCCCCTGCGACAAAGACCGGATCAAAATGGATCTGCTGATGGAAGAAGAGGGCAGCGATCAGAGTTTTGAAATCCGTTTTCTGTGAATCGCCGGAGCGTTAAGAAACCTGTGTTAAACTGTTAGCGACGGAGAAAAACAGCATGATATTAAAAGAAAACGACAGACTTCACGGATTTACGGTAAACCGGGTCCGGGAGATCGCAGACTGTAACGGAACACTGTATGAAATGACCCATGACAAAACCGGGGCAGAGCTTGCATGGCTGAAGCGGAATGATGAAAACAAGACGTTCTGCATTGGCTTCAAGACGATACCGGAAGATGACAGCGGTGTCTTTCACATCTGTGAACATTCGGTATTAAACGGATCCAGAAAGTATCCGGTAAGAGAGCCGTTTGTAGATCTGTTAAAGAGTTCGATGCAGACATTCTTAAATGCGATGACCTATCCGGACAAGACGGTCTACCCGGTTTCCAGCCGGAATCCGCAGGATTTTCTGAACCTGATGGATGTTTATCTCGATGCGGTACTGCACCCGGCAATTTATACGAATCCGAATATCTTCTATCAGGAGGGATGGCATTATGAGATCCGCTCCGAAGAGGAAGAACCGGTATACAAGGGTGTTGTGCTCAATGAAATGAAAGGCGCGTTTTCTTCGGTCGATGAAGTAATCATGACCGAGGCAGGAAGAGTTCTGTTTCCGGATAACTGTTATCGGTTTGTCTCCGGCGGAGATCCGGAAAAGATCACGGAGCTCACCTACGAGCAGTTCCTTGCGTCCCATTCGAAGTATTACCACCCGTCCAATTCCAGGACATTCCTGGATGGCGATCTGGATATCGATGCGGCACTGGAAAAGATCAATTCCTTCTTTGAAGAATACGAGAACGAAAACATGGAATTCCCGATCGCATCCCAGAGCGTGCGTCCGGCAGTTTCAACGGAAGTACCGTATGAGATCGGCAGTGAT
>JAEEPV010000012.1 GCA_016284975.1 Solobacterium sp. | reverse complement strand
ACCTTTGCGCCATGGGTCAGATGGCCGCCTGCCGCAAGATCCATTCCGAATACTTTATCGCCCGGCTTCAGCACCGACATATAGGCACCCATGTTGGCCTGGGAGCCGCTGGGCGGCTGAACATTGGCATGATCCGCCCCAAACAGTTCACATGCATACGTACGGGCCAGATTTTCGATTACATCCACGTTTACGCAGCCACCGTAATACCGTTGACCCGGATAGCCTTCCGCATACTTGTTCGTCAGAATCGAACCGGACAGCTCCCGTACTTCTTTGGAACAGTAGTTCTCCGACGCAATCAGTTCGATGTTTTCGTTCTGCCGGATCCGTTCCGCTTCAACCGCATTCTGAATTGCCTGATCAATCATGTTATCCCTCCATCACACTCTGAATCATATCTTCCGTTATCGGCCCGTTCCGCAGGATCCGCACTGCATCCCCTGTACAGTCGGCGATCGTGCTGGCCATGCCGAAGGAAACCGTTCCTTCCATCATGCCGTCCAGCAGCGGACAGGCTTCTTCAATTTCATCAAGACTTGCGCATTCCTTCTGACCGGACTGATTCGCACTCGTCAGAAAGATCGGCATCCCGGTTTCCTCAATCAGTTTCCGAAGCGGTTCACTCACCGCAAGCCGCACCGCAACCGTATCACCATGGATCGCTGCAGGCGCATCCGCTTTCTTTTTCAGAATCACCGTTAAAGGTCCCGGCATAAATGCATGCATGAGCTTTTCTGCACAGTCACTTACTTCGGCAATCGTCTTTGCCTGGCACAGATCACTGCACATGACCGGGAACTGCTTGGTTCGCGGCCGGTTCTTCACCTCATACAGCTTTTCCTGTCCGGCTTCCGTGATCCGGGCGCAAACGCCGTATACCGTATCGGTCGGCACAGAAATACAGCCGTCCCGCTTCAGAACAGCTGCCATCGCTTCTGTTTCTTCCGGCAGAAACCGTTTCATCTCTTTTAAAACCGGAACATGCTCAGAATCATGGCAAGTACAAGCATCCCCACCATAATCAGCATAAAATTCCGCATCCATTTCTTTCTGTCGTTCATAACAGGAGTTATTCTATCATTTTCCCAAACAGAAAAGAACCTTCCGTTTCGGGAAGGTTCCATAACGTGTCTTAATCCAGCTTTGTCAGTTTTGCAAAAACTGCATATCTGCCGTTTTCGACGTCATAGCGGCAGGTCGACATCGTCAGAATTCTATCTTCTGCGGTAATCGTCACATCCGACTGGAACGTACTCTGACTGCGCATCTGATTGACATAAGAGAGAAAGCTGTCACTGTCCTGGAAGCCGATCTGGATATAATCGCTGTACCCGTCCGTCAGCAATCCCGCAAACGGTTCCACCAGATAGTTGCCGGAAGGTGTCTGCAGCACCAGTTCCCTGTGCGTATCGTAATACTCCTGATCCCGATACCCTTCCAGTTCAGCAAACATGGAGCCGTTGCGCATATGATGCGCATAGAGGACCGTGTTGAGATCCGAGAAATCCTTCGCATTGTCCACATCCATAAAGATACAACCGGTATTGTTGTATTCCTTTGTGAACAGGTGATGCAGGTAATATTCGTTGTCACTTCCCTGCACGATCGGATAATTGATCACGGTATCTTCCAGGCTCAGCCATCCGACCACATCCGGATTAATTTCCGCGAGTGCCACAAAGTTGGCTTTGGTAAAGTTGTGACGCTCCCCCTGGTCCGTGACGATCGTTTCTTCTGTCTGCCCTTCCGTATTCCGGGCAAGATTCTGATACGCGTTTTCCGAATCCCGGTAATCCTTGATTCCCTTATAAAGCTGGAAACCGGAGTAGCCGGCTACAGCGATTGAAACAACCAGCACCAGCCGGAGAAACCAGCGTCCCAGTTTTGTGAGTCGCTTTTTCTTCTTTTTTCCGCTGTCAGGCTGTTCCAGAGCGTGATCCGGCTCTTCTGTTTCCGCTTTTGCCGGACGATCGGAGGTTTCGCTTTCATCCCCGTCACGGATCTCCACTACCATCGTTTCCTGCAGCTCCTTATCATCAAATCTGTCACTCATGCATAAAACCTCAATTCAATTGCCTATTGTACCGCATCCTCGATTCCAAAGTATACAAACAGCATTCTGTCTTTTCCGTTCATATCCTTCCGGATCTCAAACTGCGCTTCCGGCAGAAGTTCCTGTACCAGCGCGCTCATTGCCTCCCGCTGATTCCAGCCCATTTCAAATGCCATAAATGCTTTTTCTTTCAGTACCGACCGGCAGTCCCGGAATATTTCCCGGTAAAACCGTAAACCGTCCGAACCGCCGAACAATGCCACATGCGGTTCAAAGTCGACGACTGAGCGTTCCATTTCCTCATCTGCCGGAATATACGGCGGATTGCAGATGAGAACATCGTATTTTCTTCCCGCTTCGATCAGCGGCTTTACCATATCGCCGGCAAAGAACGAAATCTTTGCGCCGTTTGTTTCCGCATTGCACTTTGCCTTTTCCAGCGCTTCTTCCGAAATATCGGTCGCATCCATAACGACCCGCGGTTCTTCGCAGGCAATGGTCACTGCGATCGCACCGCTGCCGGTGCCGATATCGACACAATGCACTTTTCCTTCCGGAAAGAACCGGTCAATTCCCGCAAGGATCCTTGCGCAGAGTTCTTCCGTCTCCGGCCGGGGAATCAGTACATCTCCGTCAACTGCGAACTTATACCCGTAAAACCAGGAATACCCAAGGACATGCGCCATCGGTTCCTGATTCAATATCCGTTTCATGCCCGCATGAAAACGCGCTTCAAGCTCCGCCGGCATTTCTTCGTCATAGTGCATGTAAAGGTTGCAGCGCTCCTGATTGGCGATCTCTACAAGATAGGCCATGACAGTCTCTTCCGGAACGCCGGCGGCTGCACATTTCCTTTCATATTCTTTAACTGCTTTGCGAAAGATCATTCTGCTGCCTCAAGCTTCTTCTTTTCATCATCTGCCTGCAGGGCCGCGATGACATCCTGCAGCTTGCCTTCCATGACCCGGTCGAGCTGGGTGATCGTAAAACCGATCCGATGATCCGTCACACGGTTCTGCGGATAGTTGTACGTACGGATCTTCTCCGCCCGATCACCGGTTCCGATCTTTTCCCTGCGGATCTTTCCTTCCGCCTCTTCCTTCTGCCGTTTGTATTCTTCATAAACACGGGACTTGATCAGCCGCAGTGCGGTTTCCCGGTTTTCGATCTGGCTTCTGCCTTCCTGGCAGTTGACGGTAATGCCGGTCGGAATATGCACGATTCGTACGGCGGAGTCGGTCTTGTTGATATGCTGGCCGCCGGCACCGCTTGCACGGTGGGTCTCAATCGTAAGATCCTTCGGATCGATCTCAATATCCGCATCTTCCGCTTCCGGCTGACAGAGCACGGTTGCGGTGCTGGTCTGAATGCGTCCCTGCGATTCGGTCTTCGGAACCCGCTGTACACGATGGGCGCCGCTTTCATATTTCAGCGCCTTATATACATCATGTCCCTTGACCTCAAAAATGATCTGCGAAAAACCGCCGGCCTCCGATTCCGAAGCTTCCAGCACATCCACTTTCCAGCCATTGCCCTCGGCATAGCGCACATACATGCGGTAAAGATCTCCGGCAAAGATATTGCCTTCATCTCCGCCCGCCCCGCCGCGGATTTCCATGATCACATTGTGATCATCATCGGGATCCTGCGGAATCAGCATATGCTGGATCTTCTCCAGCAGTTCCTGCCGCTGCGGTTCACATTCCTTCAGCTCTTCCGCAGCCATATCCCGCATGTCCGGATCATCATCCTTTTCCAGATCGTGGGCCTGTTCGATTCTCGATTCCAGTTCCTGCAGCTGATGTCTTGCCTCCACTAGCGCCGTCAGCCTTGCCTGTTCACGGGAAAGCTTTGTGACTTCCCGCGGGTTGGCCAGCACTTCTTCGGACATCAGCTGTTCACTGATCTCGTTATACGTTTTTTCAATGTCAGCCAGCCGGCTGTGCATCGCTTCGATATTCATAGGTGTAACTCTCCTTACGTATTACGCTGTGTTATTCCTTCCAGTCACGCAGCTCCGGTTTTGCGCCGAAGTTATGACGCAGTTTTTTCAGCGCTTTGTTTTCGATCTGACGGATCCGCTCCCGGGTGACATTACATTCTTTTCCGACATCTTCCAATGTATGAACAACTCCGTCATCGAGACCAAACCGCATGCGCAGGATCTTCTGTTCCCGTTCATTGAGGCTCAGAAGAATATGTTCGATCTCTTCCCGCAGGAAGGTGCTGTTGGCATACTCCTCCGGTTTCTGCATATTCTGATCTTCGATAAAATCACTCAGGGTCGAGCTTTCCTCTTCGCCCGCCGGTGTTTCAAGACTCACCGGTTCCATGGCGATCTTCAAAACTTCATCGACCCGCTCCGGCGTCATCTTATCCATATGTTCTGCGATCTCTTTGCTGGTAGGTTCCCGGCCGAGTTCCTGCAGAAGCTCTTTCTGGGTGCGCCGCACCCGGCTGATTTCTTCTCCCATATGAACCGGCAGACGGATTCCGCGCGACTGATCCGCGATCGCCCGGATCATGGACTGACGGATCCACCAGGTCGCATACGTGCTGAAACGGAAGCCCTTGGAATAATCAAATTTATCCACAGCCCGCATCAGACCCATATTGCCTTCCTGAATCAGATCCTGCATGGACAGACCGCGGTTGGCGTATTTCTTGGCAACCGAGACAACCAGTCTCAGATTGGAAGTGATCAGAAGCTGACGTGCTTCCTCATCTCCCTGACTTGCGCGTTTCGCCGCTTCATATTCCTCTTCCGGTTTCAAAAGCGGAATCGCACCGATCTGTTTCAGATACACCTTTGTCGTATCGGTAACGGATGCGTGCTTGTCCTTTTCGATATACGGATCCGGCGCAGTGTATTCTTCTTCGCCCGCTTCCGCCTCAAGTGCTTCTTCTTCCTCTTCTTCAAAGAGTTCTTCATCCTCGGATTCGATCAGAATATCGTGATCGCTGCACCACTCAAAAAGAGCCTCAAGTTCCTCTTCGCTGAGGCCTGCTTTCTGTGCCTTTTCCTGCAGCAGTTCAAGAGAAATCGGATCACCTGCCGCACTTTTCTGCGCCAGCATCTCTTTCAGAGATTCCGCGGTTTCCCCATTATTTTGTGCATGTTTAACGTTCGCCATTAAGGTACTTCCTTTCTGACTTATACTCGTTATTTTATCATGCGAAAGATGGAAAAAGAAAAACCTGCATCGCTGCAGGATCTTCTCTGGTTTCTTACTTGAGTCCGTATTTCTTGTTGAACTTTTCAACGCGACCCTGTGCCTGTGCGAATCTCTGACGTCCGGTATAGAACGGATGGCAGTTCGAGCAGGTATCAACCTTAATTTCCTTGAGTGTGGAACCCGTTAGGAATTCACTGCCGCAGCTTGTGCATACGACCTTGCACTCATAGTACTTCGGATGTGTGTCTTTCTTCATTGTTCGATCTCCCTTCTGCCTTGAGCCTCATGCGTGCTCAAAGAAAGTGCTTTTGTAATATATCATGCCGGCGCTGTTCCGGCAAGCGATTTCTTATATTTAGCCTCTGTCGTCAAAACAGTCCCTGTCCGGTATCCGGAATCGGTCAGTCTATCTTTTCACGCCAGATCACACCGCCCAGCGCTTTCAGCTTTCCGTCGATATTGTCATAACCGCGGTCAATATGATACACATCACTGATCTCGGTCACGCCGTCTGCCAGCAGTCCTGCGATTACAAGTGCCGCACCGCACCGCAGATCGGTTGCCGTAACCTTGTCTCCATAGAGCGGTGTCGGGCCTTTGATTACGCTCTTTCCGTTGGACAGTTCAATATTGGCACCCATGCGCTGCAGTTCCTGACAGTGCTTGAAGCGTTCGGAATAGATCGTATCCGTCACTTCACTGACGCCGTCTGCCTGTGTCAGAAGGGTTGTCAGCGGCTGCTGCAGATCGGTCGCAAATCCGGGATACGGCTTTGTCGTAACATCGATGCCGTGCAGTCTGCCGGCATTCCGTACGGTGATACTGTCGATGCCGGTTTCAAGGTCCGCACCCATCTCCTGCAGTTTGGAAGTCAGTGCTTCGATATGCTTGGGGATCACGTTGGTGATCTTCATTTCATCTGCACAGGCTGCGGCCATGATGATAAAGGTGCCTGCTTCGATCCGGTCCGGAATGATCTCGTGATAGCAGCCGTGAAGCTCTTTCACGCCTTCAACCGTAATGACATTGGTACCGGCACCCTTGATGTTGGCTCCCATATTGTTGAGCAGCGTTGCCGCATCGATGATCTCCGGCTCCTTCGCGGCATTCTCAATGACCGTACGTCCCCTGGCATATACCGCAGCCATCATGATGTTGATTGTAGCTCCGACGGAAGAGATATCCAGGAAGATCTTTGCGCCTTTGAGCTCATCCGCCTGAATCGTATAACAGCCCTTTTCATATTCGACTTTTGCGCCAAGTGCTTCAAAGCCTTTGATATGCAGGTCGATCGGCCGCGGGCCAAGATAGCATCCGCCCGGCATCTTCATGCGTACATAGCCGTATTTGCCAAGGAGCGCTCCCATGAAGTAATAGGAAGCTCTGAGCTTGGTAATGACCTCCGCGTCAAGATCGGTATTCTTCATATTCGTCGGGTCAATGATCAGATGTTCTGCTTTCTCCGTTACATCGCAGTTCAGCATCCGGAGTATTTCACTCAGCGAATTGACATCTGCGATTCCCGGAACACCGCTGATCGTAACCGGTCCCCCTGCCAGTACAGCCGCAGGAATCAGTGCGACGGTCGCATTTTTGGATCCGGAAACCCTGACCTCTCCATTCAGGCGGTGACCGCCCTCTATCTTGATGATATCTCTCATTGTCTAACCTCTTTGAGTATGTAATCCGCCATCTGTGCAGCGCTTGTCACGATCCGATCGGCACCATCCTGATTCTGCAGAAACCGATCATCTTTCCGTGCAATCACCAGCATGCCGGCGCGTTTGCCTGCTTCAATGCCCAGTGCACTGTCTTCATAAACGGCGCATTCTTCCGGTTTTACGTCAAGTTTCTCTGCCGCAAGCAGATAGATCATGGGATCCGGTTTTGCCCGTTCAATTTCTTCGGAAGACACCACATAGGTAAAGTACGATAAAATCTGCATCTGTTTCAGACTATCCTGAATCACAGAAGGTGTACTGCTGGAACAGCAGGCCATTCGAATCCCGGCATCCTGCAGCCGTTTCAGCGTTTCCGGGATATCCGGAAACATCGCTTCCGCATAGTTCAGAGGATGCCCACGCAGGTATTCGACCCATTTCCGTTCTATCGTCCGTCCGGAATATTCTCACTCCAGAAGATCATAGAGGATCTTCCAGGTTCCTTTCGCCGTCGTTCCGACAACCGCATACAGGGATTCTTCCGGTCCGGTATAACCGAGAGAGCGCATCACCCGTACGGTGATGTCCATATAAAAACGTTCACTGTCGTAAAGGATGCCGTCCATGTCAAACAGTACCGCTTTTATCATCTCGTGTTACCCGGGGTTATTCTATCTGATTTGGACTTCAAAGCCAATAAAAAAAAGAGCCTCCCGAAGGAAGCTCCTGTTCGAAGTGATTAAGCCTTGTTGTCGGAACCGAATGCCTTGATCAGTTCAATGGTCTTGGCAATGATTGCGTCAGCGCCCGGTTTCAGAAGTTTACGAGGATCATAGCCCTTGCCCTCGAGGTCTTTGCCTTCCTCAATGTACTTACGTGTCGCAGCAGCGAATACCAGCTGCAGTTCGGTGTTGACATTGATCTTGGAGACGCCCATGGAGATCGCTTTGGAAACCTGATCAAACGGGATACCGGAGCCGCCATGGAGAACCAGCGGTTTGCCGTTAACTGCCTTGTTGATCTCATCGAGACGCTCGAAGTTGAGACCAGCCCAGTTTTCCGGATATTTGCCGTGGATGTTGCCGATGCCGGCAGCGAGGAAATCTACACCCAGACCAGCAACTGCTGCGCACTCTTTCGGATCTGCGAGTTCGCCATTGGAAGTAACGCCGTCTTCTGTACCGCCGATACCGCCGACTTCGCACTCAACGGAAACACCCTTGGAATGAGCAAGCTCGATGATTTCCTTGGACTTTTCCATGTTCTCTTCGAAATCGAAGTGGGAACCATCGAACATAACGGATGTGAAACCGGCTTCGATGCAGGCCTTCGCACCATCATAGGTACCGTGGTCAAGATGAAGAGCTACCGGAACGGTGATGCCCATGGAATCGTGGAGATCGCGAACCAGGTCAACGACCATCTTATAACCTCCCATGTACTTTGCGGCGCCTT
>JAEEPV010000125.1 GCA_016284975.1 Solobacterium sp. | reverse complement strand
GGCGTATTTCAAGAATCTTTGGCGTTCCCACAAATATTATGGGCACATTGATGGTGTTTGATAATTCAACGATAAAGTTAAAGAGCTCTGTCTTGCTGCTCCTGGATGCCAGCAAATTCTGCACTTCGTCCAGTATGATAAGTCCTACGCAATGGGCATCGAACAGAGATTCAAGGCGTACCCGCAAACACTCCAGAGTGGTATTTTTCCGGATTCCGTCAGCATAGCTGTTTCCGGTTACCCTGCTGAGCTCGCTGAGCAGACTGACGCACATGGCTTTTACCGAACCGCCGGATGGAACTTCAGTTTTAAGATACACCACCTGATCAAAGACTGCTCCCATCTCAGGGGCGTTGTGATGTATAAGCTGAGGGTACATGCTTCTCATCAGCCGTTCAAGAGCATAGCTTTTGCCAATGCCGCTTACTCCGATCAGAGATAACGTCATGGGAGAAGCGCTTATTCTGCCCCCGAAATTTACTTCATTATTCTTTCCTTGCATCCTTTCGTGATAAGCCCGCTGCAGCATGCTGACATATTGTCCGTTTACCGGCTTGCGTTTTTCGTATCCCTGCAAAATAAGCGTTGTTATCAGCGTGCCCAGTTCATAGTGCCGTAACAGAGGGATGAACAGATTTGAAGACAGCTGAGAGAGCCATGCTGAACGCTGCCGGTTTCCTGCTTCAGGATGCGGTACCTCAGGATATCCGGACAGCATGTTCAAAATAGCGCGGCCGCTGTACTCAAGGTAGCAGGGCAGTGCCTCAATCAGCGGATTGTCCTGATAACTCTCTATTGGATACGGTGTGTATTCAGCCTCAATTTTATGAATGCCATGCGCCATAATTGCTGCTCTGTCCCTGTTGAACGTTATTCCAAGTCAATGTTACCACCGCTGAAGTGCATGTCTAATCCCAGATTTCTGTTTTCCGCTGACCGATCATGATTTGAGGTTTTCTCATGATTTTTCTTTTCCGAAAGGCCGGATGCTGTTTCAGCAGAGTTCGAAGACGCCGATGCCGCAGTTTCTTTCGGCTCAGGGACCTTTTCCGGCGGCGCCGGCATGCTGTCTGAGCTTGTCGGCACCCGCGGAGAACCGGATTCTCTGTTTTCAATTTCATTACTGCGGTTTTCCCTGATGCCCTCTACTTTTTTCCTGACGGAGCGCGGATCTGCGGGCTTCTTTGATTTCGCATCGTTCACAATATCGTCCATCAGTGACATCTGCTCGCTTTTGAATGCCTCATCCCTGAGCTGTTCTTCCGCTTCTGTTTTTACAGCGGTCTTAATGTATTCCTGGGCAGCCCGCAGGGTCATTCCGGTCAGGTGGGCGCTTGACGGAGCAAGCGAGCATATGACATATTTGCACGGCTTGCGGGCTTCATCAGGCTGCAGCCAGGCGTGCGTAACATCCGAGGGGTCAAGAACAAGCTGCCATCCCTCGAGATACTGCGGCGAGTTATAACGACGGAAGTATTTGAGATATTCGCTGTCTTCCGGAAGATAACGTATTCCTTCAACACACAAGCCCTTTGCCGAACATGTGGGAGTGTAGTGTTTCAGAAGGGTCAGCCGCAGAATTCTCGGATCTGTCTCATGCCGCAGGAATGATTTTCCGCGGCTTTCATAATACTTCCAGATGCTCAAACACCTGTTTGGAACATTGCCTGGCAAATCGTAAGGCGTATTTATGCGTTTCCGCCGGTTTAAGATCAGTATTGCCCTGATTACCATAAGCCGATAGTCGTCAAGCGTCAGTACAGCATCGCCCCTGCTGTCTTTATCTCCGGCTTTGCGAAGAATCCTTCCGTCCTTAAGTACCAGCCCGTGCCTGATAAGATTGTGCCTCACACGATATTGAATCAGCCCGATGCTGTTTTCCACCGTCCCTTTCTGATCGCCTCGTCCGGTTGAGGTAAAACACACATCTATGCCGTAAGCCCGATTAAGATGAAGCACCTGATCAGTGGTAAGCTCGGCATTATCAGCAACTATCTTAGCCGGAACTCCCTGAGCCGGCCACCATCTGCGGACAATATCAATGCCATGCCGTTTGCAAAAGGATGTCTTTTCCTCTATGGCGCAGAACAGGGCATCCCCGGCTGTCTTTAACTGCGGAGCTTCAAATGAGAGATCAAAGCCGACAATCATTCCCGTAAAAACATCTGTGACTACGTAAAGATACGGTCTGCCCACTACTTCGGTACGGTCATTGTTAAGCAGATTTATATTGTCCAGGGTGGAATCAATCTCATAAACATGTCCCGGCCCCTTTGCAATATCATACGTGCTTCCCGTAAGCGGCCTGACGTCCTTTTCATACTCCCTTGCCGTGCTTTGAGCCTTTGCTCTGTCAGCCTTTGGATATGTCGAAGTGTAATAATGACGAAACTGATTGAAGGTTGGCGATTCTTCCTGCGATACGTTTTTTGACGCCATCCAGTCATGAAGAAATTTGCAGTAGGCATTTTTGACGGAATCGTGTTCCGGCACCAGGAGCATTTTCCGGCAAATCCTGTCAAATTCCTTCCGAATTTCATCGTTCAGTCCCGGCGCGGCATTTGTCAGCGAACTTTTCCTTCCCGGCTTTTCCTTGTACTCCCTTACCTCTTTCTTGGGAGCCCAGTCCGGCATAAGAACTGCCGGAACCTGGCCTCGCTGCCACCACAAGACCAGAGTGCGCCTGATTTTACGCTGCCAGGCCAGACGTTCATTTCCTTCAAGTCCGGCGCTCATATCCTTGATGAGATTTCTCAGGTGATTTTTCTCAAACGGACGAGCTCCTTCCTCGATCAGAGGTTTGATCAGTTCCAGATTTTCCCGTCCGCGCCTGATTTCCGCTTCCGTTGCTTTTCGGAACTGCAGTTCTGAGTACGGATCAGGAATTTCCACAAAGGAGCCTTGATCGCACTGCTTCTGGAAATCCCCAAGCGTGAGTTCATCGCATACCGGAGTATCGCGTTCCATCGGAAAAAGCCAAACCTTCTTCTCATCCCTCTGTATCAGCCTGTATTTGGCATCGTCATTGGATCTGAACACGGTATTAACAAGATACATGGCTATTCTCCCTGAAATCTCTGAGATGGCAGTCCGTCAGCAGTTTGCTGTGATCCGGAAATACGAGCAGCTTGCGGCTGAGCAAAATTTTAAGCCCGTCCGTAACAGAAAGCGATATCCCTTTATCAGGCAGCGGTTCCAGTTCTCCTGATGCGGAACTGTATTGCAGGAAATAATTGCAGACGATCTCCCGCTTCAGAATATCAAGCATGAATTTCAGATCCCTGTCTGTGAATCTGGTTTCCCGGTAGGGATGCAGGATTTCAAGATTGGAACAGAATATTCGGTTATATGACTTGGAGAGGAGAACGCACCAGGGAATCCCCTTTCTTTTCCAGTATTCAGACTCGATTTGCAGCTTTGCCCTGGTTCTGCCGTTTTCCAAATCCCGCTCGCTGCTCTTGACTTGAAAGGCTTTTTTGAAAACCGAACCGTCAGGCTTCTTCCAGGTAACCAAAAAGTCTGTGGTCATGATTGTCCCGCCTCTGGTATACCCCGGATGACACAGATGAAGTTCATCGGCTATTTTAGCGGTGATGCCGGGATCCAGCGGAAACTGCTCCCGAACCTCTGCTACATCATCATTCCAGTCAAGCTGAAGCAGTGTCAGCGTTTCGCCGTGAGACATGTTTTCAAAGGTTCTTCCGAATCTCCCGATAAACACGCGTTCGCGCTGAGTTCTGGAACAAACTTCCCTCACGGTGAAAGCAGGACGGTACTTTTCGCATCGCCCATCACCGCGTCCCTCTTTGACAAACTTATCCCAGTCTTTGATAAGAAAGCTTTTCTTGGTGTTCATGCCTACTCCTGTTAAGACAAATGTTATTTGTCTCTACATTGACAAATCTTATTTAATCTTAAGGGAAAAGGCAAGATTTAGACAAAAGTTATTACTGAAAATGTGACATATGTTAATTAAATTTGGAATGGTTTTTTGGACAAAACTTGTTTGACTAACACAAAATTCAATAAAATCAAAGTCTGTATTTCTTATGAGACAGAAGAATTAAACTCCGATTTAGATCAGAATCAGTATTTAGGCATTGATCTAGGTCTGAACAATCTTTGCAGTTGCGTTTCGGAATTTGACTGCTTTATTATAAACGGAAAGCCTGTAAAATCAATAAATCAGTATTATAACAAAGAAGTTTCAAAATTAAAATCCGAAAGACCCTTAACCGGAGACAAGCAGGATTTTAATTACAATAAATTCAATATTTTTAAGTTAGGATTTAAACGAAACTTAAAAATTGAAGACTATTTGCACAACGCATCCAGAAGCATTGTGAACTTTTGTGTGGAACACAAAATCGGCACAGTAGTTATTGGAAGAAACAAGCAATGGAAAGACTCCATTGCATTAGG
>JAEEPV010000124.1 GCA_016284975.1 Solobacterium sp. | reverse complement strand
GTTTCGCCATCTCGAGATCTTCACGGTCTTTCTTGAGCTGATCAAGCGACTTCTTTTCCCTCTGCCACTGATCGGTCAGTTTTGTCTCCTGTTCTTTCAGGTTGGCAAGATCCCGTTCGATCTCATCACGGCGTTCTTTCGTACGTTCATCTTTCTCTTTATCAAGAGACTTTAACTCGATTTCCAGTGTCATGATCTTCCGGTAGATCTCTTCGAGTTCTTCCGGCTTGGAATCGATCTCAACACGCAGTCCGGCACAGGCTTCATCGACCAGGTCGATAGCCTTATCCGGCAGATAGCGGTCGGTAATATAACGATTGGAGAGTGTCGCTGCTGCGATAATCGCATCATCCTTGATCTGAACGCCATGATGACTTTCAAATCGGGACTTCAGCCCGCGAAGGATCGCGATCGTATCTTCAACCGTTGGCTCGGTAACCATGACCTTCTGGAACCGGCGTTCCAGGGCACGGTCTTTTTCAATATACTTGCGGTACTCATCAAACGTGGTCGCCCCGATGCACTTGAGTTCGCCTCTTGCCAGCATCGGCTTGAGCAGGTTTGCCGCATCCATGGAACCTTCTGTTTTTCCGGCTCCGACCAGATTATGAAGCTCATCGATGAACAGAATGATTTCTCCATCTGCCTTCTTTACCTGATCCAGTACGCCTTTCAGACGTTCCTCAAACTCTCCGCGGTATTTCGCACCGGCAATCATTGCGCCCATATCCAGTTCGATCAGACGCTTGTTGGAAAGTCCCAGCGGAACGTCATTTTCCATGATCCGCCATGCAAGGCCTTCTACGATTGCGGTTTTACCGACTCCCGGTTCACCAATGAGAACCGGATTGTTCTTTGTTTTTCTTGAAAGGATTTCAATCACGCGGCGAATTTCTTCGTCTCTTCCGATAACCGGATCGATCCTTCCGTCTTTTACATCCTGTACCAGATCATGTCCGTACTTCTGCAGGGCATCAAGCTGGCTTTCATTTGTCTTTTCATCCATTTTGATACCACCCCGGCGGTCTGCTTCCGCCTTTTCTACATCTTTTTCACTGAATCGGAATTCCTTCTTCAGCTGCCGGCATACTTCACTGTTGGTCTCCAGCAGTCCCATTAACAGAACTGCCGTGCTCATGTAAGTATCGCCGGATTCCTTCATGCGCTTGAGTCCTTTCGAATAGGCCTCAATCACATACCGGTTGATGATCGGCTGGCCGTCCGAATCCGGAACAACCGCAAGCCGGTTCAGATAGCCTTCCACAAAGGCGATCATTTTCTGCTTGTCGCAGTTCAGCCGGCTCCAGATACCGTCCAGTCCGTTGTCATCCAGCATCGCAAGCAGCACATGTTCCGGAGCGATCTCCACATGGTTGCATTCCTGTGCTTTTGTCATCGCCGCAAGAATAATGGCCTGCAGCGCTTCTGTCATTTTTTCAATATCCATTAAGAAGTCCTCCTCTTCTGCTCAATAGGCAGAAATGAATACCCCTTTATCATTTGAACGAACTAATAAATCGATCCCAGATATTTTCTTTCCCCGGTTTCCCCTCGAGTTCACGAAGCTCTTCATAAAGCTTCTTTTCTTTTGCGGTCAGTTTCTTATCGATCTTGATCCTTACTGTACACAGCTGATCGCCGGCTTTCCCGCCGCGGCTGTCCGGAACACCTTCTCCGCGCAGGCGCAGCTGGGTGCCTTCCTGTGTACCCGCAGGGATCTTCATCGTTACTTCTCCGTTGATCGTCGGTACATCTACGGTTGTACCAAGTGTCGCATCAACTGCAGTGATCGGAATCTCCAGCAGAATGTTCTTTCCATCCCGGATGAATTTGTCATGCGGGCGTACCAGGATCTCCAGATAGAGATCGCCGTTCGGACCGCCGTTTGCGCCTCTGCCGCCCTTGCCGGCAACCCGCAGACGCTGACCGGAATTGATTCCGACCGGAATCTTGACTTCCACATTCTGTGTCTTGGTCTGATAGCCCCTGCCGGCACACTGCGGGCATACCTTGCGGATCTTCTTACCGCTGCCGCCGCATTCCGGACACGGTCTCTGACTCTGTACAACCCCAAGAATCGAACGCTGCTGCGTGATCACAGTGCCGCGACCCTTACAGGTCGGACAGGTTTCTACATCCGAAGGAGAAGCCGCCCCGCTGCCGCCGCAGGCAGTACAGGTCTCATCTACATTGATGCGGATCGTCTTGGTCGTGCCGAAGCACGCTTCCATAAAACCGATCTCAAGCCGCTTCAGGATATCGTCACCGCGCATCGGACCGGTATTGGTCCGCCCGCGGGCACTGCCGAAGCCGCCCATATCACCGCCGAAAAACGAGGAGAAGATATCACCGAGATCATCAAATCCGCCGCTGAACCCGGAGAATCCCTGTCCAAAGCCTGCCCCGTCCATTCCGGCAAAGCCGAACTGGTCATACGTCGCACGCTTCTGCGGATCACTCAGAACTTCATACGCTTCGTTGATCTCTTTGAATTTTTCCTCCGCATCCGGAGCTTTATTGACATCCGGATGGTATTTCTTCGCCAGTTTCCGGTATGCCTTTTTGATTTCATCCTCCGAGGCACCTTTGGAAATGCCAAGTACCTCGTAGTAATCCCGTTTTTCTGCCATGTTCTATATCCTCCTAGCCGATGCTGGCCGCAAAGGCCTTCAGTCCGTTTCCTCCGGTCACGCGCACCCGCGGCAGAGCCAGCGGATCCATCGCCTGTGTGATCCGGCCGCCTTCTGTCGTAAACGCAAGTTTTGCGCCGCCGTCCCGGACGATCGACTCGGCATTTTCATTGATATCCCCGAATGGATAGCAGTATACAAATCCGCCGTCGACATAATCGAATGAGCGTCTGGTATCTGCTACACCTTCATCATGATTCATACACATCAGTAATCCGCCATGTCCCATACCGGAACATCCGCCGGTGTGGGTCAGGAAACCGTGCGACTGCAGTTCCATGCCGTTTTCCCGCATCTCCCAGAGTTCGTACGGCATTTCTGCAGGCTGCCATCCGCAGATGACAAAGTTGGTCGCATGGATCCCGTATTTCATAAAGACCGGCATCGCATACTGATGTACGCTCGGATCCGCATCATCGATCGTAATCGCGATGGTCTGGGAAGGAAGCTGCGCCCGCTGTTCCATCCAGTACTGCAGTTCCCGCATCGAGCAGGCAGTAAATCCGTTTTCCGAAATATACTTCAGCTGCTCATCGAGTTCATTGACTTCAACATAATTTCCGTCAACGCGGCTTCCGCCTTCCGCTTCACTGTAGAAGAAGTGGTACATCAGCACCGGCACTTCCTGTGCCAGTGACAAGGATGTTTCTGTGCCTGCTGCCTCTTGCGAGACAACTTCTGACTGATCGATATAATAAACCGCATTCTGCAGGCGGATGCCGTAACGGCTGTCCTGCTCAGATGGCTTTACATAGACCTGCCAGCGATCGGAACGATCCAGATTCGCAATCGTATTGCCGCGTTCATCCTGAAGATGATACGCATCCGCAGTTACAATCTCCTCTGCGTACGGGATGAGATGTGTCTCATTCCGGTACCAGCGGTCGCTTTCCGCAAGCGAATCACCATGAATGTAGAACGGTGAATCTGCGATGGCAACCAGACCCATCTGCTGATCGTCCGAAATATCAAGAATCGCACCGCCTTCAAAGGTTCCTGACGGAACAAATCCGTCATCGCTCTTTGTATATAAGCTGCAGGTTTCTTTTACGGCTGCTTTATGACCGAAGAAACTGCTGTAATCACTGTCATCGCTTCCGGGATTCTCTGTCCGGGCGGCAGGACTGAAAGATGCGTCCGAAGACGTCGGGGAGCTGTCTTTTTTCGAGACACATCCTTTGATGAGAAAGACCGTCAGCGCGATGATACCCGCGAGAATACAGATTCCCGGTATGATAACCGGGAATCTGAGCTTTCTGCGTTTTTTAGTTCTTTTCGGTGAAGTCGGCATCGACTACATCGTCACCGGCATTACCGGAGGCTGCTCCGG
>JAEEPV010000123.1 GCA_016284975.1 Solobacterium sp. | reverse complement strand
TTCGGAATTTCAGAATGCCTTCAGACAGACTTCACATTGCACAACTATTCTGAAACATGTGAAGGAGAAAAACACCTATGAAACAGAAGAAACAGTTTACCCGGTCCTTATGCGGGATTGCATTATCTGCCGCATTGTTTCTGACCGGTATGGAATTTGTAATTACCAATGTATATGCAGAAGGCCCCGAAGATCCCCCAAGCGGTGAGCCGGGCGGAAATCCCCCGGATGGTGCACCGAATGGAACACCGCCGGATGGCAAACCCGGGGAAAAACCGGATGGAGGAATGCCCGAAGGAGGAATGCCGGGTGGCGGCGGAGATGCCGTAACGGAATGGACTGCTGTAACAACGTATGACAGCGATACAGAAACAACCGGTGAAACCTATGAATCTTCCGGAACGGATGAGAATGCCATTCATGTCTTGGACGGGACCGTAACCCTGAATACCCCTGCGATCAAGCGTACCAGTGCGGAAAGCAAAGGTGGTGACAGTTCCAGCTTCTATGGCGTCGGTGCGGCGTTACTGACAACCGATGGAACCACGATTGTTAACGGAGGTACGATCACCACAGACGCAGACGGCGCTGCCGGTGCGTTCTCCTACAGTGATGGCAAAACATACATCAGTGATACCGTCATCCGTACCAGCGGAAATACCGCCGGAGGAATTCATGCCGCAGGAGGCGGAACCGTCTATGCCTGGAATCTGGATGTCGAGACACAGGGTGAAAGCTCTGCAGCGATCCGCAGTGACCGAGGCGGAGGAACGATGGTCGTGGATGGCGGTACATACGTTACAAACGGGAACGGCTCACCAGCAGTCTATGTAACCGCGGATATTACCGTTAATGATGCGGTACTGACTGCCAACGGCTCCGAAGGTATCTGCATCGAAGGAAAGAATACACTCCGTCTGTTCGATACGGATCTGACTTCGAACATGAGCGATCTGGAACAGAATGACCATACCTGGTCCGTGATCCTGTATCAGTCCATGTCTGGTGACTCCGAGGAAGGCAACTCTGCATTCTACATGATCGGCGGGTCCCTGACCTCAAACAACGGCGGTCTCTTCTATACGACCAATACCCAGTCGGAGTTCTATCTGGAAAATGTTGAGATCACTGCCAGTGAAGACAGTGAATACTTCCTGATGGTTACCGGAAATACGAATCAGCGCGGCTGGGGCACTGCAGGTGCCAACGGCGCCGATACGGACTTCACCGCAGTCAGCCAGCAGATGAACGGAAATATCATCTGGGACAGCATTTCCAACCTCGATTTCTATATGCAGAAGGGAAGCGTACTGAAGGGAGCAATCCTGAATGATGAGACCTATGCGGGTAACGGCGGAAACGGCTATTCCAGTGTTTCCATCGACTCGGAAAGCTCCTGGATCGTAACCGGTAATTCGGTTGTCACAAACCTGTACAACGAAGGTAAGATCGTTGATGCGGAAGGAAAGACGGTTTCCATCATCGGTACTGACGGCACGGTATATGTTGAAGGAGACAGTGAATACACTGTCACTGTTACAGCCTACAGCGATACCGCAGACTTCTCCGGTGCGACTGCTTCTGTAAGCTATGAGGACTATCGTGTGAATCAGCCGGAAGGTGCTGTGGAAGAGGCGAAGACAGAAACCGAACCGGGAGTGGAGACGGTAACCGAACCGGCAGAAAAATCTGACACGTTAAGCCCGGTGGCAATCATTGCCGGAGGAATCGCTGTGATTCTGCTTGCGGTCTTTCTGATCAATACCCTTCGAAAATAGAGAAACCAGAAAAACAAAGTCAGAGAATCTGAAGATTCCCGGAACAGATCATCATTAATGAAATACTGTCCGTCATCACGCGGGCGGTTTTTTTCAGGGCAAATGTGTCCTGTCAGCCGGATTGTTTTTGAAAGGCAGGATATGTCCAGAATGAAAAGAAAACACCGGTTTGTACCGGTGTCATCCGAAAAAGGATTAGTGGCTGCCTGCGGTCCAGGAATGTCCACAGTTGGTGCAGTGGCAGCGGCCATTTACGACCGGGGTCGGATTGTCGCACATCGGGCAGCGATCATACGGTGCCTCATTTGCGGATGCGAGCGCTCCGCCGGCAACACTTTCCGTGCCCTTGTTGATTTTCTTGTCTTCCATGGTATTCCTCCTTTTTACCATAAATTCATACGATGTTTCGGAATAATATCCACACACACTATGAAATCATCCCGGTGTGGGGTGCGTAATATGGTTTGATCGTATCTGCTTCAGACGAAAGTCTGAGATACACAGGTGCCCTGGAAGCCTGGCTCATAATGCGAAGCATTCAGCAGTAAAAATAACTGTCCTCAGGACCTGCAAAGGCTTTCGACATTCTCTTTCTTTTTGTGTCTTCAAGTTCTGCTATTATAACTAAGTATGGAAACTGCAGAAAAGAAGAAAAGCCTGAGATACCGGCTGTACGAAGTTGTTGAATTTGTGGATGTCACCGGAGACGGAATGGCGGATTATGACGTCTATGACGTCGTAATGATCGTTGTCATTTTTGCGAGTCTGATTCCGCTGATGGTGAAACAGGAATCTCCGCTGACGATTACCATCGATAAGGTAACGGTCGCGGTATTTATCTTTGACTATTTCCTGCGCTGGTCGGTGGCGGATTATAAGCTGAAGAAAAAGGGCATCCTGTCATTTCTTCTATACCCGTTTACGTTCATGGCGATCGTGGATCTTCTTTCCATCATACCGGTTGTTTTAGACTTCCGCGGAGATTTAAATATGGTCCGGATGCTGAGGGTGATGCGTTCCCTGAGAGTATTCCGTGTTCTGAAAGCCGCCCGCTATTCCAATTCGATTATTATCATCAGCGAGGTGCTGAATAATTCGAAGAAGGCGCTGATGGCAGTAGGAACACTTGCGATTGGCTATATTATGATCTCGGCAATGATGATCTTCAATCTGGAACCGGAAACATTCAATTCCTTCTTTGATGCGGTATACTGGGCAACCGTATCCCTGACGACCGTAGGCTATGGAGACATCTATCCGGTCACCATGATCGGAAGACTGGTGTCTATGATGTCATCACTCTTCGGAATTGCGATCGTAGCACTTCCTGCCGGTATTATTACAGCCGGCTATATGGAAGAGCTGGTAAAACGCAGAGAGTTCTCGGAAGAATTCTGGAGAAAGAAGGAAGAAGAGGAACGAAAGAAACAGAGCGAAGAGAACAACGACTGATATCTGTGAGCGGGAGCTGAAAAACAGCTCCTTTTTTTTCGTCCTAGTGGACAGTTGCGCGCACGCTAAAACTAATGAATGAAGAGAAGAGTGAATTGCGCGAAACAATAAAACCACCTGCTAG
>JAEEPV010000122.1 GCA_016284975.1 Solobacterium sp. | reverse complement strand
GCTATTATCCTGGAAATGACGATCTCTGGCCATTGTAAAAGGGTAGAAAAGGGTATTTTTCTCATTTTACTGCCGTACTCTTCCGGATGTACGGAAAAACAGCGGGCGATGAAACAATCGCCGCGGAAAAACCGAAAGAAATTGATTTGTGCAGGCGCAGGGATGGAAATATGACTGGAATCCGGCAGAACCGAACCGGGGATGGATATACTTTCCAGGCGCGTGTTCAGTCAGCATGGTTCCGTGATCCCAATATATGCCTGATGAAAAGAAACAACAACAGGATTTGAAAAGGAGGGTACCCATATGGCAATGGAAAATGCAAGGAAGTTTTTAGCGATGGTCCTGGAAGATGAATCACTGCAGAACCGCACAGCGCATCTGGTCGAGGAAGAGGTCCTGGCAGTCGCGAAGGAAATGGGCCTGAATTTCACGGCCGAAGAGATGAAGAACGCCGCAGCGTTCCATGAAATGTCCCCGGATGAAATGAGTTCCGCTGCGGGAGGCGGCGTAACGCAGGCCGGTCTGGTACGCCGCAGACAGGCCGAACACATTCGAAACCCCAAAGATGCCGAAAGCAATCAAAATGCTGATGATGAGGAAGGTCACATCTGGGTAAAGACCGGCCATTATGAAGACGAATGGTTCGGCTGGCTGAAGGAAGGCGGCCTTTGGTCTACTGGCTATGATACCTATGTATGCAGCCATTGCGGCAAAACAAAAGAAGTAAAAGTCTGACAGGGATAACGTGTTATGAGCGGGGAGCAATTCCCCGTTTTTTTCAGTTCGGAACAGCATATCCATGGTGGCACATGGCAGGAACATAAATAAGAGCATCGGTTTCCGCGTCATCCCCAACAAGACTTCCCGGATGATCCGCCGCCTGATGGCCGGGGCCACGCTGGAAGTGATCGCGATCGGAAAGGTGTGGAACCAGGTCAGGGATCTGCAGACCGGAAAGATCGGATACGTCGCGAACGACTATCTCGTCCGGAAGTAAAGCCGGAGATTGAAGACAGATAAAGGAGTTATCTCAAAATGAGCTGTGAGGATCATAAGAGATAACTCCTTCTTTTTATGTCTCCGTGGATATACCCGGTTTCCCGAAGGTTCGGATGTGGTAATTCATCTTCTTTTTCTTGCGGGAAAAGCGTTCAAAGGATATAATGAGCAGGAACTGAATAAAGCAATCAGCACGAAAAAATCCTGAAATTGTTTACTATGATCGGCGGTGAAATATGTTCGATTCGATCACCAGAATGACAAAGGAAATTGTTACAGTCCTGAACGGAAATATACACAGCTTCTGGCTGTACGGAAGTGTTGTGCAGAACGATTTCCGTTTGGGCTGGAGCGATATTGATATTCTTGTCCTGACCGGAAAGCAGATCACAGATAAACAAGCTCAGGAACTGGTACAGCTGAGACGGTTCATGGCAGCGGATGCGCCAGGCAATATGTATTACCCTCTTTTTGAGGGAGTGATAGCTAACCTGGATGAGTATCTATTCGGAACATTCAGTCGTCTGGTATACTGGGGCACTACCGGTCAGCGGATTATAAGCCGTTATAAACCGGATTCGTTTTCCCAATATGAACTTGCAAGGAATGGCAAGTCTGTTTACGGCAGTGATGACAGGAGTATCTTTACAGTTCCTGGCAGGGAGACACTGATTGAAGCTGTTCGAGGTCATTATGAAACGATCCGGAAATATGCACAGCAGACTGACGAGCGGCTTTATTCCTGTGGATGGCTGCTGGATATATGCAGATGTATTTATACTTTGCGGAAGAATGATGTGATTTCGAAAACACAGGCAGGGATCTGGGCATTGCAGGAACATATCTTTCCCAATGAGGAACCGTTAAAGAAAACAGTTGAAATAAGAAAAGAGCCGATGGCTTACAAAGACCGGAAAGACATACAGCAATGGTTAAAAGAACTGGGACCGGTTGTTCAACAATATGCAGATGTCCTGGAATCTGAACTGTCAGGCATATAACGAGTCTTGATACAAAACAAACTCGGAATCATCTTAACCATGAGAAACTGCCGAAGAGAGAGGAGACAATCAGTAATGCTGGAAATACTGAAGAACAGGTTTCAGGGCAATATGAATCTCCATCCGGAGCTGCAATGGGCTGATGTGGAGAATCGTCTGCGTGAAAAGCCAGACGTCATGGAAGTTTTGCGGAAGATGGAAAAAAGCGGCGGTGAGCCGGATACCATTGGTTTTGATAAAGAAACAGGGAAACTGATTTTTTGCGACTGCGCAAAAGAGTCGCCTTCCGGGCGAAGAAGTCTGTGCTATGATGATGAAGCTTTCCAAAAGCGGACGAAAAATCCGCCCATTGGGAGCGCTGAAAAGAAGGCTCAGGAGATCGGAGTTTTGCTGTTGACAGAAGAACTCTATTACAGGCTGCAAGCCCTTGGCGACTTCGACTTAAAAACTTCTTCCTGGATCAGTACCCCGGCAGAGATCAGAAAACAGGGCGGAGCCCTTTTCTGCGAAAGGCGTTACGGGACTGTATTCACGTTTCATAACGGGGCAGACTCATATTATTCTGTGCGTGGATTCAGAGGTTATACTCTTTTATAACTTCATTTTGTCAGGACCCTGATGATTCAGAAAACCGGAAGTTATAATTACTATTCAAAAAAACGTTGACAGCGGCGCAGAAAACGCAATCAAATGATCTTTCAGGTTTTCTTCCGGAACGGGGATACGGAGGGATCCAGGTGCCCGTCCCGGAACATGGAGAACTGATCCATCGGATATTTTT
>JAEEPV010000121.1 GCA_016284975.1 Solobacterium sp. | reverse complement strand
TTCGAGGAATGATAAGAAATGTCTCTGATTATAGAAATCCTGAAATCCCTGCTTTACGGGATCATACAAGGTATTACCGAATGGCTGCCTATCAGCAGTACCGGTCATCTGATCCTTCTGCATACCGCCATGCCGCTGAAGGTATTTGAAGATGCTTCTGCGAACGCGGCCTTTTGGAATATGTACAAAGTGGTCATTCAGCTGGGGTCCATCCTTGCCGTCGTGGTATTGTTCTGGCCAAAGCTCTGGCCGTTTTCCAAAAACATCACAGAGGCAAAACAGAAAAAGATCTATCGTCTGTGGATCCTGGTCATCGCTGCTTCGATTCCGGTAGGTGTAATTGGATATTTTCTGAATGACATCGTGGACGAAAAACTCTCCACCCCGGCAATCGTTGGACTGGCACTGATCATTTATGGCTTGATCTTTCTGCTGGTGGAGAATCGTCCCAGAACTCCGGTAATCACCAGTACGGAGAAGATTCCGCTTAAGACGGCGTTCTTTACCGGTCTCTTCGAAACGCTGGCTCTGATTCCCGGAACGTCTCGTTCCGGTTCCACCATTATCGGTTCTCTCCTGCTTGGCATGGACCGGCCGACCGCTACGGAATTCTCCTTTCTTCTGGCAATTCCGGCCATGCTTGGAGCGTCTTTGCTGAAGATAACGAAAATGCAGTTTAATATAGGCATCAGCGGCACGCTGGTTCTGCTGACCGGAGTCGCAGCAGCGTTTGTCGTTTCCATCATGATCGTCCGCAGTCTTCTGTATTACATCCGCAGGAATGATTTCAAGCTGTTTGGCGTTTATCGGATTATTCTCGGCGTGCTGATTCTGATACTGGTTGTGATGGGAGCTATCCCGGAAGGAGTTGGTGTGTAATACTATGGATTCTTCAAACATAACAATCGCAGGCCTTTTCCTGGAAGGACTGCTGTCATTTTTCTCTCCATGTGTGCTGCCCCTGCTGCCGCTGTATATTGGATATCTGACAGCCGGTTTTGACCGTAACGATCCGAATCACCGGCTTCATACATTTCTGAATACGCTGGCATTTGTTCTGGGAATCTGCACGGTATTTGTCGCGGCAGGCCTTGGGAGTTCGGCTCTGCGTTCTTTCTTTCAGACATATACACTGCAGTTTCAGCTTTTTGGAGGATTTCTTCTGTTTGTGCTGGGTCTGATGTCACTTGGTGTCATCCAGATCCCGTTCCTGCAAAAGGATTACCGGATCAATGTTGAACGGAAAGAAAAGACTTCTTTTCTGCAGGCATATATCATGGGCTTCTGTTTCAGCTTTGCCTGGAGCCCGTGTATTGGTCCGCTGCTGGCCTCTGCCATTGTCGCGGCTGCTTCCGCGCCGGGACCGTTTGGCTCCCTTCTTTATCTCGGCGCCTATTCGCTCGGATTCATTATTCCGTTTCTGGCAGTCGGACTGTTTGCGGATACCCTGCTGACCTGGTTCAAGGATCACAAAAACATTGTGCGCTATACCGGTATACTCGGCGGGCTCATCGTGACCGGAATGGGCGTGTATATGCTAGTACAGGCGAACCGCACGATTCTGATAATGCAGGGAAATCCGCAACAGACCCCTGCAGTCGTCTCTTCTGAAGCTGAAAACAGTACCGCAGTGATTGCGGAAGGTGAAACAGAAAAGCCGGAAATCAGTGAGGATGAGGTGGACGCCGTTAAATACAACTTCACCCTGAAGGATGCCTCCGGAAACGAGCATCAGCTGAAAGATTATATTGGCAAACCCTTACTTCTGAATTTCTTTGGAACCTGGTGCACATACTGCAACAAGGAACTCCCGGATCTTCAGAAAGTAGCTGATCAGGGAGATGTACAGGTCGTGCTGATCGCTACTCCGCATTTCAATGGAGAAGGCGATATTGAATACGTTGAATCCTTTATGAAGGATTCCGGCTACAACTTTACGATTCTCTATGATGATCAGCTCGAAGTGACCCGTACTTATGGTATCAACGGTTACCCTACCACATTCGCAATGAAAAAAGACGGTTCTTTCCTCGGCTATATGCCGGGCTATATGCCTGCGTCAATGCTGGAAGAAATCGTCGCAGATCTGCAGAAGGATTAAAAAAATCAAAAAATTATTTAATGCGTTAATTT
>JAEEPV010000120.1 GCA_016284975.1 Solobacterium sp. | reverse complement strand
CCTCGTTGTAGCCGCAGTAATAGACACCTTTTCCTTTGTACTCGTTTTCCATCCACTTGAATGCGTTCTCCGCATTTGCTTCGCCGGTGCCGAGTACGACAAACTGCACATCCATTCCCATGATTTCCTGCAGACGGTCGGTAATGAGATAAACACCCTTCTGATTGGTCAGACGGGATACCAGACCGATCATACATACATCATTGGTTTCCTTCAGACCGAGTTCCTTCTGAAGTGCCAGCTTATTGGCTTTCTTACCGCCGACATAGCTGCGCAGATCATAATTCTTGGCCAGATGCTTGTCTGTCTTCGGGTTCCATTCATTGGTATCGATGCCATTGACGATGCCCCAGAGATCATCTCTGCGGTAGCGCAGGATGGAATCCATCTTCTCACCATAGGTCTGTGTCAGAATCTCACTGGAGTAGGTCGGCGATACGGTCGTGATCTTGTCCGCGTAGACAAGACCCGCTTTCATGAAGGAAATACCGGTATCAAACTTGATGGAGCCGTTGTCAAAGTAGTAGTAGTCCAGGCCAAGGCAGCTGGGCATCATGTCGACACCGAAGTTGCCCTGGAAGGCAAGGTTGTGAATCGTGTATACATGCTTGATCTGCTGATAGCGCTGATCATCCGCATAACATGCATGACACAGCAGCGGCACCATGCCGGTCTGCCAGTCATTGGAGTGGATGATGTTGGGCCACCAGTCGATAAAGTAGATCATGTCGAGCACGGCTCTCTGGAAGAAGGCAAAGCGTTCGCCGTCGTCTTCATATCCGTACAGTCCGTCCCGCTCAAAATAGTGCTGATGCTCGACAAAGTAATACACGACACCGTCTACTGTTGCGGTGTAGTACGTTGCCGGCTGATCGATCCATCCGGAGTGAACCTGAATGGTACCGATGCGTTCCAGCTTATCGTAATACTTTTCAATTACTTTTTTGTAAAGGGGAATGACGACCCGTGCGTCGTGTCCGCGCTTTACCAATGCATTCGGCAGACTTGCCATGACATCTGCCAGACCGCCTGTTTTAATAAACGGCAGCGCTTCTCCCCCGACAAACAGAATTGATCTTCCCATAAAACACCTCTTTCGATTAGATCCGGTCTCTGCGTGCTACATAAACCGGAGAATCATCGGTACCGACAAGCTTCTTCACATGGTGAACGATTGCATACTTGTCGACAACGACGTGATCCAGCTTGGCATTCTCACCAATATAGGCACCCGGAAGCAGGATGCAGTTCTTGACGGAAGCACCCTTGCGTACGGTGACGCCGCGGCTGATAATGGAGCCTTCCACTTCGCCTTCAATGGTTGCGCCGTTGGCAACAACGCTGTTTTTGACTTTTGCGGTTTCCGCAAAGATGGTCGGGCAGCTGTCGTTGGTCTGTGTGTAGATCGGCCATCCCGGCTTGAACAGCTGAACTGCCTTCTTGTGATCGATCAGTTCCATGGAAGTACGGAAGAATTCCGGCAGGGAGTTCAGGCATGCAACATAACCCTTGACCTGATAGCCCTTGATTACGAGTTCACTGACGGAATCTGCCAGTACATCCTTGAACCAGTACAGAGAAGAAGTCTCAGCAGCCTTCTTGACCAGTTCAATGAACAGCTTCTTGGTCATGACATACGCTTCCAGCGAAATGGTCTGACTCTTGAGGTTGCCGCGGTTCTTTTCAAAACCGGTTACGGTCTTGAATTTGTCCATCTTGACGACATCACAGCCCAGGCAGGATGTCTTGGCATCCTTGACATTGGCATACAGCAGCGTGACATCCGCACGGCTTTCGATATGCTGATCCAGCACATCGTTGAAATCGATCTGATATACGAAGTAGCTCGGAGCGATAACAACATACGGATTCGGATCTTCTTCGATGTACTGCATGTTGAGCATGTAGTTTGCGACATCGTGGTTGTAGACATCCGAGGAGAAGCTCTTCTCACCATAGAGGATGCGGAGCTTTCCGCGTTTGGAGTTGATGTTGTAGTGTTTGCCGTCACCGAGATGCTCGATCAGGTTGCGCGGTTTTTCCTTTGCATAGACCTGAACGTTTCCGATGCCGGAGTTTGTCATGTTGCTCAAAATGAAATCGATAATACGGTAGCGTCCCATGAACGCAATTGCAGGTACCGGACGATGATCGCAGAGACCTTCGATATTCGCCGTACTGTCTTCAAAACTGATAATTCCTAATGCACGCATATCTGTCTCTCCTTCCTCACTCACTTACCTTCCCGGCAACAAGCTCAATGTTTGCGCCGTTCTTGGATCCGCATACAGCACCCGCCGGAACATCTACATCATCCGCTACGATGCAGCGGGTAACCGTTGCGCCGTCACCGATCTTTGCGCCCGGCTGAATGACACTGTCAACAACCTTGGCGCCTTTGCCGATGTATACGTTTGTTCCGATAACGGAATTGATCGCTGTTCCTTCGATCACGCTGCCCTGTGTAACATAGCAGTGCTGAACCTTTGCCTCCGGTCCGATGTACTGCGGAAGTGCGTTGACATCTTCGGTATAGATCTTCCAGGTCGGATCGCCGAGATCAAGCTCTGCGTTGTCCTGCAGCAGATCCATGTTTGCCTCCCAGAGGGAATCAACGGTTCCGACATCCTTCCAGTAGCCGCGGAAGCGGTAAGCTGTAAGCCTTTTCTTATCATTCAGGAAACCAGGAATGATGTCTTTTCCGAAGTCATGGTTGGAATCCGGGTTCTTCGCATCGGCTACGAGATACTTGCGGAGTGTCTTGTAGGTGAAGATGTAGATACCCATGGATGCCAGATTGCTCTTGGGATGCGCAGGCTTCTCTTCGAACTCAACGATCATGTCGTCTTTGTTCGTGTTCATGATGCCGAAACGGGTTGCTTCCTTGAGGGAAACTTCACGTACGGCGATGGTTGCGTCTGCGTTCATCTTCTTGTGGTAATCCAGCATCTTGTCATAATTCATTTTGTAGATGTGGTCGCCAGAGAGAATGAGCACATATTCCGGATTGATGTTGTCGAGGAAATCGATGTTTGCGGTAATCGCATCAGCGGTTCCGCGATACACTTCCAGATTCGTGTCGTCACGCTCGCGCGGTGTCAGTACATAAACTCCGCCGTCGTTTGTATCGAGACCCCAGTAATGATCCCGTGCGACGTAGGAGTTCAGTAAGACAGATTCGTACTGCGTCAAAACACCGACGGTCTGAATGTCGGAGTTTGCACAGTTGCTGAGTGGAAAGTCGATAATCCGGTACTTGCCGCCAAAATGGACAGCCGGCTTTGCGACTTTCTTGGTCAGATCATACAGACGGGATCCGCGTCCCCCTGCAAGAATCATGGCCACCATACTGTTCGCTCTCATGATTATATTTTTGCCTCCTGAACTATTAAGTAATGATAACGCTTTCATTATACCGTAATTATTCTGATTTTTACGCAGAATTACAGCAGGGCTCCGCTCATCCGACGTTTTTCACGCGAGATAAAAACCTGACCCTTCAAAGATCAGGCTTCTGAATGTAATGTTCCGTTTCGTTTTCCGGACTGCTGACTTTAACGTTCCGGATGTTTCAGAAAGGCACGAACGGCGCTGATAAAATACAGGGATCCGGTGATTATCACCGTTCCGTGTTCCCCTGCTTTTTGAACTGCGGCTTCGATCGCATCTTTCCAGTCGGCAATCACACAGCCGCCCCCAAGGTGATCTGTGCTGTCTGCACGGTCATGGCTGAAGCCGGTCGTGATCACTTCATCAAACGCTTCTTCCAGCTGCTGCCGCATCTTCTGCCCCTGCTTGTCTTTCAGAGCAGAGAACACTGCAATCTTCGGCCGCGGCTCTGCGGCAGATGCTTCACAGAGCGCATCGATTCCTTCCGGATTATGCGCGCCGTCCAGAATGATTTTCGGATGGCACTGAATCACTTCATACCGTCCTGGCCAGATACTGTCACGCATCGATTCCTTTACCGATTCCGAAGTGATATCGATTCCGATTTCCCTTGCCGCGCATAATGCCACTGCCCCATTGCGCTTCTGATAGGAAATATCCGAGGCAATCGCATATTGTATCCCTTCCAGGACAAACCCGTCTTCGGTTTCTGAAAAGGACTCTGGGAAGCGCTTCAACGGCGCATGCATTGTTTCAGCGTATGCGGCAATCACTTCATCCGCTTCTTCCGGAAGCCTGCCCAGCACGACCGGACAGTTTTCTTTTATGATGCCCGCTTTTTCTCCCGCGATCTCCTGCAGGGTGTTCCCGAGAAAATTCATATGATCATAACTGATGGAAGTAATGACCGATACGAGCGGATTCTGAATTACATTGGTCGTATCGTAGCGGCCTCCCATGGATACTTCCAGGATTGCAAGATCGACCTGTTCCTCCTGAAACCAGAGAAAACACATCATCGAGCAGATGCCGACCATGCCAAGATTGCAGGCCTCGATCACATCCATATGTTCATTTACATAACGCAGGAATACTTCCTCCGGGATCCACTGATCATTGATGCGGATCCGGTCACGGATGTTTTCCAGATGCGGAGAGGTATACAGACCGACCTTCGGGTATTGTTTCCGACAGATATCATACAGAAACCGGCATGTGCTTCCCTTGCCGTTGGTTCCTGCGACATGAAGATACGAAAGGCCGTTGTGCGGATTTCCAAGCATATGCATCGCTTTCGCAAACGGCTCAAAATAAACCAGAATTGATTTTCTGCCAAGCACCCACTGCTCGGCTTCTTCATATGTTTCAAATCTCATAAATCATCAAT
>JAEEPV010000119.1 GCA_016284975.1 Solobacterium sp. | reverse complement strand
AGTGATCTGAATGTGGCAAGTCAGAAGGGACTTGTCGAACGGTTTGACTCCACGATCGGAGCGGGCACGGTGCTGATGCCATATGGCGGACGGACGCAGCTGTCGCCTGCCCAGGCGATGGTCTGCAAGCTTCCGGTACAGAATGGGAATACGTCAACCTGTTCCATCATGGGCTGGGGTTTTGATCCGTATGTTTCAAAAGCGTCTCCGTTCAAAGGCGCACAGGAAGCAGTGATTCAGAGTGTTGCCAAGGTAATCGCTGCCGGCGGCCGGCTGGATCAGTGCTGGCTGTCCCTGCAGGAATTCTTTGGCCGGACCGGGGATGATCCGAAGAAGTGGGGAACTCCGATGTCCGCATTGCTGGGGGCCTGGAAGGCACAGATGAATCTGGGCGTTGCGGCGATCGGCGGAAAGGATTCCATGTCCGGTACGTTTGAAAACATCGATGTACCGCCGACACTGGTCAGTTTTGCAGTATCTGTCGCAAAGGATTCTTCGATTGTATCGGCGGAGTTTAAGGGAGCTTCCCATCCGGTTGTCATGATTTCTCCGGATTATGATTCAGACGGACTGCCGGAATATAAGAGCGTGAATCTGATTCTGCGGGAAACGGAAAAACTGATCGCGGAAGGAAAGGTTCTCTCGATCCGTACGCTGGAGCGGGGCGGCGCTGCCGAAGCAGTCTTCAAGATGGCACTGGGCAACCGGATCGGTCTGAAGCTGGATCGAACCTGTACGGATGAGATGCTGTTTGCGCCCTGTATCGGTGCATTTGTGATGGAACTGAAAGAGGAAGCGGATATCCCGGTCAATGCGCTGCGGATCGGTACAACCGATTCCCGCTACACATTCTGCAGAGGGCTTGAGCACATTGATCTCGATGAGCTGCAGAAACTCTGGGAGAAAAAACTGGAACCGGTATTCCCGTATCTCAGACAGCCGAAGGAACAGACGATTCCATCTTTCAGCTATCAGAATCAGGGGGCGGTTCATGCCTCATATCAGAAAGAACACCCGCATGTGCTGATTCCGGTATTCCCGGGCACCAACTGCGAGTGGGATACCGCAAAAGCATTTGAGCAGTACGGTGCCGAGGCGGAGATCTTTGTGATCCGCAACCGGACCGCGGAAGAAATCGAAGACAGTGTTGCCCGGTTTGCACAGCGGATCGCGGAAAGTGAGATCATCGCACTTCCGGGCGGCTTCTCCGGCGGTGATGAGCCGGAAGGATCGGCCAAGTTTATTGTCAGCTTCTTCCGCAATCCGATCATCAAAGAAGCAGTACATAAGCTGCTGGATGAGCGGGAAGGACTGATGTGCGGCATCTGCAATGGTTTCCAGGCACTGATCAAGCTTGGTCTTGTGCCGTATGGCCATATCACGGAAACCGATGTTCATTCGCCGACACTGACTTACAACTCGATCGGCCGGCACCAGTCCATGCTGGTAAGGACCCGAATCGCTTCCGTGAAATCACCGTGGCTGCGCTACGCACAGACCGGAGATATTTCACACGTGGCGATAAGTCACGGAGAAGGCCGGTTTGTCTGTGAGGCGAAGCTCTTTGATCAGCTGGTCAAGAACGGGCAGATTGCGACGCAGTATGTCGATGCGGAAGGACATCCGACTTCGGATATCCGCTTTAATCCGAATAATTCCTACATGGCGGTCGAAGGAATTCTGTCTCCGGATGGAAGGATCTTCGGAAAGATGGGCCACAGTGAACGAAGCGGGGAAAACCTGTACCGCAATATTCCGGATCTGAAAACCCAGGAACAGATGTTCCGCGGGGCAGTGGAGTATTTCCGCTGAACGGCGAAAGCGGTAATAAATTTAATATGAAAACAGCCCTGGAAAATCATTTCATCAACCGGAATGGAATGACGGATTCCGGGGCTTTTTTAAGGAATACGGATTATTATTCAGACAATCCGCAGAAGATAGATGTAGTATATCAGCTATGGAACAGAAGACGGAAGCTCTGGTCAGGGAAACGATACGCATGGCCTGGCCGGCAGTACTGGAAAGTGTATTTATCCAGCTGGCAGGAATGATTGATACGCTGATGGTATCGACGCTGGGGACCTATGCGGTTTCAGCGGTCGGACTTACCGTTCAGCCGAAGTTTATCGCACTGGCACTGTTTATTTCGACATCCATTGCGGTTTCGGCACTTGTCGCAAGAAGGCGGGGACAGGAAAAACGGGAAGACGCAAACCGGATCATGATTACGGCGATTGTATTCGCGGTGATTTCCTGTGTGCTGATTACGGCAGTATCCATTGTATTCATGGCACCGATCCTGCGCTGGTGCGGCTCGAATGCGGATACGCATGATGCGGCAATGATCTATTTCCGGATCATCCAGGGCGGAATGATCTTCAATGTGCTTTCCATCGTGATCAATGCGGCGCAGCGCGGCAGCGGGAACACCCGTATTGCCATGACGACCAATGTGGTCTCTTCCATTGTAAATATCATTTTCAACTATCTTCTGATCCAGGGACACTTCGGGTTCCCTGCCCTTGGTCTGAGGGGTGCGGCAATCGCAACGGTGTTCGGCACTGCGGTTGCCTGTGCGATGTCATTTGGCTCCCTGTTTCATCCTTCCAGCTATGTTTCGATACCGTATCTGATTCAGAAAACGATTGTGCCGAAGATTGAGGTGTTGATGGAGATCCTGCGCTTTTCAGCCAATCTTCTCCTGGAAAACCTCGCGATGCGGATCGGTTTCATGTATACCGCACTGATTGCGGCACGGCTGGGTACGGATGCCTTTGCGGCGCATAATGTCGCAATGAATTTTCTGGGTGTGACATTTGCGTTCGGGGATGGAATGCAGGTAGCGGCGGTTGCGCTGATCGGAAGAAGTCTCGGTGCGAAGAAGCCGCAGAAGGCGATACAGTACGGAATGATCTGTCAGAAGATCGGTCTTGTGATCTCGCTTTGTATCTCGGCCGTTCTCCTGATTGGCGGAAAGGGGCTGTTCTCACTGTTCTTTGCGGATCCGGAGATTCAGACCATCGGGGTGATGTTATGCAGGTATCTGGTTGTGATCGATATCTTCCAGATTTCACAGATTATCTTTGCCGGCTGCCTTCGGGGGGCAGGGGACGTGAAATTTACAATGTTTGGTGCATTGATTTCGGTTGCGATCATCCGGACCGGGGTGACATGGCTTTTGACCTCCGTGATCCCGCTTGGTCTTTCCGGCATCTGGCTTGGTATTCTGGCGGATCAGATCAGCCGGTTTGCGCTGTTTTCATCCCGATTCAAAAAAGGGGAATGGACCAGTCTTCAGATCTGAAACAGACGGCTCTTACGGGTTGTTTGTTTTTTATCAGAAGGAAGACTAGAATAATGCGTGTATTAAATACTTAAATGTATATTTGTATCTTAGGAGATTAGATTCATGAAAATACTGATTGCAGGTGGGGGTAAAATCGGTTCTTCGTTAACGGCGCATCTGACCGAAGAGGGACATGAGCTTACCGTCATCGACTGTTCCGCTGATGTGCTGGAAGATCTGATGGGCAGATATGATGTCATTGGAGTGGAAGGAAACGCCGCCAGTATGGCTACTCTGGAAACAGCGGGTGTGAAAGAGGCGGATCTTTTCATTGCGGCGACCGATATGGATGAGGTAAACCTGCTCGCGTGTATGACCGCACATGGAATGAATAACAAGCTGACGACGATCGGACGGATCCGCAATCCGGAATACCGTACGCAGGCATTTGAAATGCGTGACATCTTCGGTCTGACCATGTCGGTCAATCCGGAGCAGCGGGCAGCCAGGGAAATTGCAAGGCTTCTGAAGTATCCGGGCTTTCTGAGTATTGATACCTTTGCGAAGGGAAACGTGGAGATCGTTGAGCTGAAAGTCGACGGCAGGAATCCGCTGTGCAATAACCCGCTGAGCAGGCTTTCGGATATTATTCATACTTCGGTACTGGTATGCGCGGTACAGCGGAACGGAGAAACGATCATGCCGGACGGCAACTTCGTGATCCGGGAAAATGATCTGCTGTTTATCACGGCTCCGACCGAGCATCTGACAACCCTGCTGAAGAATCTTGGCATTATTACCAAACAGGCAAAGCGGGTCCTGATCGCCGGCGGCGGCCGGATCAGTTATTACCTGGTCAAGGAGCTTGAAAAGACCGGCATGGACTGCACGATCGTTGAGATGAATCCGGCACGCTGCCGGGAACTGGCAGAGATGCTGCCGAATGCGACGATCGTCGAAGGCGATGCGAGCAGTCAGGAATTCCTGGATATGGAAGGTGTCGGCGCAAGCGATGCGGTCATTACCCTGACCGGTCTCGATGAGCTGAACATCGTCATTTCACTGTATGCCAATACGCGCAACGTTTCGCAGGTTGTCACCAAGCTGAGCCATGCGGAAAACAACAAGATCCTCGATTCGCTTGAACTGGGTGCCGTGATTTCTCCGAAGGAACTGGCAAGCTTTGCGATCGTCCGCTATGTACGGGCGATGCAGAACCAGCAGGGAAGCGCTGTAGCGGTTCACCGTATGGGCGGCGGCAAGATTGAAGCGATCGAGTTTATGGTGGAAAAAGATACCCGTCATATCGGTGAGAAACTGAAAGACGTAAGTATTCGAAAGAATGTGCTGATCGTATCCATCCTGGGCGGAGGCAGAGTCGAGATTGTTTCCGGCAACTCCAAACTCAAGGAAGGTGACTCCGTGGTAATCGTCACCACTCCGGATATGCATATCAATCAGCTGAATGATATCTTTGGAGACTGATCATGCGCTATGCGATGAACTATAAACTGATCGGAAAGATCCTTGCGTTTATTCTGATTCTCGAAGCGATCTTCATGGTTCCGGCATGGGCGATCAGTCTGATTTACCACGAAACCAACGCAGGATTTGCAATCCTGAAGAGTCAGCTGATCACGCTGCTGGTGGCAGGGATACT
>JAEEPV010000118.1 GCA_016284975.1 Solobacterium sp. | reverse complement strand
GGATATCAAACCGCAGAACATCATCATCGGTTCGGACGGAAGCGTGTCGCTGATTGACTTTGATATTGCCCGCGTGTATCGCGCCGGGCATGAGACAGATACCGTATTTTTTGGGACGCTTGCCTATGCCCCTCCCGAGCAGTATGGATTCTCTCAGACGGATGCCCGGACGGATATCTATTCGCTTGGCATCGTACTGCGCTGGCTTCTGACAGGCAGCACGAAAAAGAATAAAAATATCAGGATCTACCGGCCGCTGGACCGTATTATTCGCAGATGTACGGCTTTTGCGCCCGATGACCGGTTTTCAGATGTCTCACAGGTCAAATCCGCGCTGCTTGCCGCAAATCCGAAAGCACAGGCAGTACGCCTGGGCGGCATTATTCTCTGCGCATTGCTTTGCCTCGGGCTTCTTTTGTATGGCGGAATCCGTCTGTACCGCTATCTGACTTATACGCCGTTTACGGATGATGCAATACCGGGATATATGTCCGATGAAGAACGCATCAATGATGCCGTGTCTTACATGAAGGGAAAATACAGCACCTCCATGTTTGATGAAACCGATGAGATTGCCACAGTCGGTGACCTCCGCTCGGCGATGATCGACTTCTACGGACTGAATCGTGACTATGTTTACGGCATCAATGAAGATATGCCGCAGGAGAGCGATGCCTATTTTATGCCCTGGGGATGGGATGACGGACAGACGCTGAGCAGAGATATTGCAGTCTATGCGGCGGTCAAAGTACATGATCCGGCGATTGTCGCAGACTGGTCGGAGCTTAAAGATGACAACGGATACTACCCCGGGGTCCGCGTGGCGACAGCATTTGCGGAAAAGACCGGCATTATGACAGGCGCAAACCGGCCGGGCGATATTACGCTTGGCGAGCTGGCTCTGATTCTGGCCAATGCAGACCGGGTCTTTGAGACTGCGGAAGCAGAATAACACTGCTCTTTTTGAATGAATTATTGCCAGTCAGACTGTGTGACAGCAGTCTGATTTTTATATGGGACAGAACAGAAAGTGGACTGCCAGTCCTACCGTTTGAAACCGCAGTTTGGTACGTTGAAACTAATCTGATGCCTGCTTAGCAGGGAGGGAACATGTCATGAAAAAGAATCGTTCTGCAGTGAAACTGGTTTTATCATTGCTCAGTCTGATGGTCGGCATCGTATGGACCGGTGCTTTGATCATTGTAGCGTTCTCGGGCGGAGCCCCGGTCTGGCGGCTGCTGATACTGCTTTTCTTTACTGCGCTGTTTTTGTTTCTTGGAATTCGGGGTCTGCTTGCCTGGAAAAAGGAAAGCCTCGCTGAAGGAACAAAGCTTCCGCGGGCAGTTCCGATCGTACTCGGTGTTGTCGGAGTGCTGCTGGTGATCCAGATGGCGATGTATTTTCCAATTGCCGCAAGAAACGGGCGGATGACCCGCTCCCTGAAACCATATGTGCAGGAGGAGTATTCCGATGAGGATGTAAAACTTCCGGAAAATCCGCGGTTTGTGTTTTATCACAACGGATCCTTCACCGTTCCCTCAGATCGGTTCATTTTGGGAACGGATGATCCCAGCCAGGTAAATGTGGTGGTTGCCTATTCCGAATCCGTCAGCAACAACGGCATCTGGGTCGATTCCGCTACCGGAAAGAAGGTTTCCGATGCGCGGGTTCAGAATGCCACTCTGTATGTGATCCGGCTGGAAGACTGGGCACTGATCGATGAAGTGAAGTTCCATGAGCAGCTGAAACAGAATGAAAACGGAGTGAATGTCCTGGGAATGAATGGAGTTGAAAACTATCTCAACAGCCTTGGGCAATAAAAGAAAGAAGGGAGAACAGAAACATGGCAGAAGGAAAATGCGATAAGTGCGGTGCGCCGACCTCAAATCGGGGGAATATGTTTCGATGCGGATCCGGTATGGTTGATTACAGCTCCAAAGGGGCAAAACTGGTTCAAACAACGACTACCGTAACAGAAACCAGGCACTGCGTGCTTTGCGACCGCTGCATCAGTGAATACGCAGAGAATCTGAAAAAAGGAAAAGGAAACTATGCGGCACCAATCATCGGCATGGTTCTGAGTGCGGTGATCGGCGGACTGTTTTCACTGATGGGCGGGATCATCCGTGTGATCTGCCTGCTGGCAATTGCAGCGTTCTGGATTTCTGCGATCCGGGAGATTCTGAAAATCCGAAAGGAAGCACTGGCAAAAAGTGAAGCGGTAAAAGAAACAAATCCGCTGATGATGACCAGGATGTATGAGCGGGATGCGGAAATGGCATTTCTGAAGCAGTTCAATACCATGGTGACACCGATTGGATCGTTTCAGGAAATGAACGGACCGAGATAAGGGGAATGACAATGGGAAAGCATTATTACTATGAAGCGGATTACCGCTGTGACTGTGAAGCATGCGGAAAGCAGTTTCGCGGTGTGATCCGCCGCGGACCACTTGAATATGCGGGCGGAGTGATTCCAACCGGCATCGGTGCGGCAGTGGATGCGGCGGACATGAAGTTATCAAGAAAGTTGATTCAAAGTAAAATTGACGGCACCGGAAACCAGCCGTTTGAGGCAGTCAATGCGGATCATTGCCCGCACTGCGGTGCAAGACAGTCGTGGTATCCCATGGGAAGACCCGTTAAGCCGGGAGGAATCGGCGGCTATCTTGCGGCCGGAGCTGCAGGCATGGTACTGGGGCTGATCATCTGGCTGCTGTTCTTCTTTGATGATGTGATTCCGTTCGTTAT
>JAEEPV010000117.1 GCA_016284975.1 Solobacterium sp. | reverse complement strand
TGACAACAATATGTCCATTTCCAGCAATGTCGGTGCTCTGACCCGTGGGTTTGCAAGACTGCGGTCCGCTACCAGTTATAACAATCTGAAGCTTTCCATGAAGCAGTCTCTGAACCGGTCAGACTTCGGCAAAGTTGTTTATCATGGAATGAAAAACGTTAAGGATGCCTTCCGTGAATCGGTCATTGATTCCGGTATTTTCGGGGAATTCAACCTGGAATATCTTGGTCCGGTGGACGGGCATAATCTGCGTGATCTGATCCGGGTACTCAATGTCGCCAAGGAACACGAACATCCGGTTGTAGTACATGTTATTACCCAGAAAGGACGCGGTTATGCGCCGTGTGAAAAGGATCTGCAGGGGTCCTGGCATGGGGTAGGACCGTTTGATCGGGAAACCGGAAAATCGCTTCATGAAGTTCCGAAGGGCTTTAAGAGCTGGTCTGCCTGCATCGCAGATACGATTGAAGAGATGGCCGGTCAGGATGATCGTGTGATTGCTCTGACACCTGCCATGATGTATGGCAGTTCCCTGAACCGGTTCTTTGCAAAATATCCGGAACGCAGTTTCGACTGCGGTATTGCGGAAGAACATACGATGACCTTTGCGGCCAGTCTTGCCAATTCGGGAATGCGGCCATTTGTCAGTGTCTACAGTTCCTTCCTGCAGCGCGCATATGATCAGGTCAACCATGATATCTGCCGCATGGATCTTCCGGTACTGATTGGAATTGATCGGGCAGGGCTTGTCGGAGCAGACGGCGAAACGCATCATGGTGTCTTTGATATTGGAATCCTGAGACCGCTGCCGAATCTCATTCTTGGCCAGCCAATGAATGCCCAAGAAGCAAGAAACATGATCTATACTGCGCTGCATCAGGACCATCCCTTTGCCATCCGGTATCCAAGAGGAGAAGTCGACTGTTCTGCGGAAACGGAGTATCAGACGATCCCGCTGAACTGGACAATCGAATATGACTGTGAAGCCCCGAAGTGCATCGTGCTTTCCTATGGGCCGGATGTCGAAGTGATCCGAAACAAACTTAAAGTTAATGAACTGCCGGTACGGCTGATCAACTGCCGGTTCTTCAAACCGCTGGATGCGGAAATGATTGAAAAGATTGCTTCTTCCGGACTTCCCGTTCTGATTTATGAAACAGATATGAAGGCATGCGGCCTTGGTTCTGCTATACTGGAATACAGCAATGATCATCATCTGAATCTGGTCCTGAAGCGGTACGGCATCGGAGATGAATATGTACCGCAGGGTGCTGCGAATCTGCTGCGAAAAGATGAACACTGTGATCTCAGTACCTTGTATGATGATATTGCCAAGGCTTGTGAGCCGATTATATGATCAGACACCTGTATATTAAAAACTTTGTATTGATTGATGAGCTGAATCTGGATTTTCCTTCCGGGTTCAGTGCGTTCATCGGAGAAACTGGCGCCGGTAAGTCTATTCTGATCGACGCTATTTCTTTACTCTGCGCAGATCGTGCCAGCACTTCGCTGATTGCCAAAGGGAAGGAGAAAGCAATTGTTGAAGGAACATTTGACCTTACAGCGAATAGGGATGCGATCGGAAAACTGAAAGAAGCCGGTTTTGAGACAGACGGAGAAGTGACATTTACCCGTGAGCTCAGCAGCTCCGGTAAAAGTACTGCCAGGATCGATCACCGGATCGTAACCCTTGGCCTGTTTCGTGAGATCCTCGAAAATGAGATCGATATTCACGGACAGCGGGATAACCAGTATCTTCTCAATACCGGCAGACATATCCATCTTCTGGATGAATACCTGCAGGAAGAAGCGGAAGTACAGAAGGTGCGGGAAGCCTATCATGTTTGGAAAGACCTTGTGAAGGAGAAGAAAACTGCATTGCGGGAGACCTTCAGTGAAGCAGATCTGGAGTATTTCCGCCATGAGATTGAAGAAATCGAGGCCGCAGATCTGAAAGAAGGTGAAGAGGAAGAACTGGTCGAGAAAGAACGTCAGTTCAAGTCGGTAAAGTCTTCCTTTGAACGTCTGAACTCCATCATTTCCGGATATGATGATGATCTTTCCGGAAAGATGTATGAAATGAATCATCTGGTACAGTCCCTGGATGAAGGGGAAGTATTTTCTTCTGCCAAAGAAGCCATGAATGACGCCTATTATGGCTGGGCAGATGCGATTGATCAATTGCGGAATGTCTTTGACTCCATGGATCTTTCCGAAGAGGAAATCAATGGGATGGAAGAACGCCTCTTCCTCATTCAGCGAATGAAGCGGCGTTACGGACATACGATTGCCGATATTCTGGCGCGGAAAGCAGAACTTGAGGCACAGGTTGCCCGTTTCAGTGACCGTGAGAAGTATCTTAAGGAGATGGACGCAAAGATTGAAAAAGCCTATGGAAGCTATTGCAAACTGGCAGATGCGGTTTCCAGAAAGCGCAGAGCCGGCAGTAAGAAGCTGGATCAGGCCATCGCAGGCAATCTCCACGATCTGATGCTGGAGAAGGCACGGTTCAAGACCGAGATCGTTGACTGCGAACCGAATGAAAACGGAACCGATCGGGTTGAATTCCTGATCGCAATGAATAAGGGGGAAGATCTGAAGCCGCTTTCCCGTACCGCCAGCGGTGGTGAACTTTCCAGATTGATGCTGGGTCTGAAAGTCATCTTTACAAGACTGCAGGGCATACAGACCGTTATTTTTGATGAGATCGATACCGGTGTTTCCGGTCCGGTCGCCTCGGCTATCGGTCATAAGATGCGAGAGCTCTCCAAAGACTGTCAGGTTTTTGCGGTAACGCATCTGTCTCCGGTCGCCGCAACTGCACAGTCGCAGTATTTTGTCAGCAAGTCAGAAGAGAATGAACGGACGCATACGCATGTCAGGAAACTGGAAGGCAGAGAGATCATTGAACAGCTTGCCATGATCGCAAACGGAGAAGTCACAAAAACATCTCTGGCAGCAGCGGAAGAGCTGTATGAAAGGAACCAGAAGCTCTCATGAGCCGAGTGTACTTTCATATTGATCTCAATGCTTTTTTTGCGTCCTGTGAGGTATTGCTGGATCCTTCGCTGAAAGGCAAACCGATCGCAGTCAGCGGTACAACCAGAAGAAGCGTTGTCAGTACAGCCAGTTATGAGGCAAGGGCCTTTGGGGTTCACAGTGCGCAGCCGATTGAAGAAGCACGGCGCCTTTGCCGGGATCTGATTATTGTTGAACCGCATTATCATTACTATCATCAGATGTCAGATGATTTTATGAATATCATTGCAGGCTATACCGATACGATGGAGATTGCAAGCATTGACGAATGCTATGCCGATATGACCGATGCCATCATGAAACTGGATCGTCCGCTGGATCTTGCCTGGCAGATTCAGAGAAGAGTAAGGGATGAACTTGGTCTTTCCTGTTCGATCGGCGTTGCGCCGAACCTGTTTCTTGCCAAGATGGCAAGTGATATGAAAAAACCGAATGGAATTACGGTACTTCGGATCAGAGAAGTTCCCCAGAAACTGTGGCCGCTGCCGATCAGAGATATGCGCGGTATTGGTGTAAGAACTTTGCCATACATGGAAGAGCTGAATATCCGTACGATCGGGGATCTTGCCAACTGGAAGAACCCGGAAGAATTACGGCCAGTTCTCGGCAAGAATACGGAAGAAATGATCCGACGGGCAAACGGCTATGATGACCGTCAGATCATTACGGAGTGGGATGCCAAAAGCATGGGAACTTCAGAAACCTTTCTGGAAGATCTTACCGATTATGATGAACTGCGGGGAATGTTCCGAAGTCTTTCCAGAACACTGTCCGAACGACTGCGGAAAGCAGGAAAGGCAGGGTGTCTTGTCTCGATCCGGATCAAGTACTATGACTTCTCCGTCATGGATCGCAGTGCAAGAGTAAAAGAACCTGTCTGGAAGGCGGATGACATTTACGTGCAGGCAATCAGTCTGTTTAATGACAACTGGGATCAGGAACCGGTAAGACTGCTTGGAATTTCGGTTTCCGATTTTGAGAAGGAAGATGTGCTGGCCAGTCAGATCAATCTGTTTGATGAATCGATTGCCCGACGGGAAGAAACCATTTCGGTTCTGAATGAACTGAACAAGGAACTCGGCGGTATGCGGTTGGTGCGGGCAAGTGAGGCGTACAAAGATGAAGCTGAATGATGCGCTGAAACGATACCTGACGGAGCTGACGGTCAATGAGGGAAAATCTCCCAGAACCGTAAAGTCCTATGAGAGTGATTTGAAACAGTATCTTTCGTTTCTTGAAGAGGAAGGTATCAAAGATACCAGAAAAGTATCCGGTGAACTCGTTGAAGGGTTCATTATTGAACAGAGCATGGAAAAAAAGGGGACCAGTCTTTCCCGTATGTCTGCCAGCATCCGTTCGTTCCATCAGTATCTGAACTATATGTACGGAGAAAAAGATCCATCTTTGAACATTGAAGTACACCGGGGTGTAAAAATCCTGCCGGTATTTGCGACAGTGGAACAGATC
>JAEEPV010000116.1 GCA_016284975.1 Solobacterium sp. | reverse complement strand
CGGTGCACCGGCAAAATATGACATCATAAAACATCAGTATCTCTGTTCCTACTGCGGCGGCCATGCGGAGATCGAAGAAGCGATTGCGCAGAAAAAAGGATTCCGCAGTATTCTGAAGTCCCGCATAAAACGGGAAGCGGAAAAGTACCATCTGATCAGCGCCGAATGCCCGGGCTGCGGGGCGAAAATCGTAGTGGAAGAAGATGAAGCGGTTTCCGACTGCGCGTTCTGCGGAGCTGCGCTTGTACGAAAGACCTATCTCGTATCCGATGACCTGCCGGAAATGATCATTCCGTTTCGGATCACAAAAGAAGAAGCACAGAACTGTCTGCGCGAATGGTGCGGGAAAAACGTGATCCGTACCGAGGCAAAACATCTTAAGAATAAGATCGATAAGCTGCAGGGTTTTTATCTGCCGTATGAACTGATCCGGGGTCCGGTGAGTTCCATTGTCAGCCGCAGTGACGGCGGCAGCCGGGACTATTACTGCGAAGGCTATGTGGATGATATTTTCGTAAATGGTTCCAGACAGCTGGATAATCTTCTGCTGGATGGTATGGAGCCGTTTGAAAAAGATGAGCTGAAGGAATTTGATTTTGGTTATGTCGCCGGCCAGCGGGTAAAAGTAACGGATATCGATCCAAAAGCGCTGGAAGGAAGAGTGGATGAAGAAGTCAGCAGCAGCTATCGTCCGGTTGTGCAGAAGACGCTGGAAACCGCGGCGGTAGATGTCAGTACCAGTACGGAATCCATCATGCGGATGCCGGTGCTGTTGCCTGTCTATTATGTGAAAGACGGAATGTCGATGGCCGCAGTTAACGGACAGACCGGAAAGGTCAGTGTCCGGGCGGAAAAGGAATCGCATTATTATTTCCTTCCCTGGTGGGTGAAGGCAATCCTTGCGACACTGATCATCAGTATGGTCGTGTTTGCCGGATTCCGGTTATTTGGCATGCCGATGGAAACGGCAGTTCTGATTACAATGCTGCTGGCATTCTTTACGCTGATCGTGACCCTGTGTGCCTACAGCGATACGGTAAAGGTGGATTTCCGGGAATCTGCCGGCCATAGAATACTGACAACGGATAACCGGCCGCTGCGCCGGGTGGACGGAACACTCGTAAAGGATCCGCAGCCGATAAAGCGTGAGACAGTGCCGCCGGTATTCTATGAAACAATAGAGGGAAAAGAACAGCCGGTTATGCTGAAGTTTACGTCCGCTCCCCGCCTTGCGGAAATGGTCATTCTGGCTGCGGTCGTACTGTTTCTTCCGGTGATCATCGCGTTGTTTCTCAACGGGTTTGATTTTAAAAAGCTTAATCTTTCCGGCTCTGCGGTATGGTTCTGCATCATGGTGCCGGTCATACCGATCTACCTGTTGAAATTTGGACGAATTGAACTATATGAGCGGCCATGGATCTACCGGATTCTGGAAGACGGTTCGAAGAAACGGTACCGTAAAAAGCCGGATCCGGACGCGGTGAAAGAAACTGCGAAGATTGTCCTTCACGGGCTGTTTGTGCCGCCGGTCTGTTTTGGTGTATGGTTTGGGATTCTCTGCTTCGGTATCATATGCTGGCTGACAGCGTTTGGATATTAAGGCAGACAGGAAAGAATGAATTTCATATAATTTAAAATAGTTACAGCGTCTGCAATTACTGAAAAGAAAGGGGACCGGATGGAATATCAGTCCTTTGTGGATACATTTGCAATACCATGTGCGGTACTGAAAGTTGAAAAGCTTCCTGAAGGGATCTGCGGCAGAATCTGGATCCATCGCACCAATCAGCCCTATAAAGAAATCATGGGGCCTTCGGTGTATGATGACATGCCGTATGAAGAACTGGTGCCGAAAGACGTGAAGTTTGAAAACTATTGTTTTCAGGCTGCGCACTTCGGCCGGCGTATGCATGCATATGTAGAAACCGCAGCGTTTGACGGCTGGATCGATCAGCAGATGCTGCCGCTGCAGAAGGAAAGCGAAACAGTCGGATACTGTCTGTTTTTGTTTGAAAAGACAAAGCAGGCAGAAGATGACCGGATGGCGGAAGCTTCCATTGAATCTGCCGCATCGATCATCAAATGCTGTGTGGCATTGACGCATTCGGACCAGTTTGAGGAAAACCTGAAGGCGGTAACGAAAGATATCCGGGAAATCGCCGGTGCGGATTCATGCCGGATTCTGACGATCGATGATGAAAAGAAAGAAGTCACGACCGTTGCGGAAAGTATCCGGATGGAGAATATCCGAAGAGATGACCAGCATGACGGAACGATTCCCTATGAGCTTGTAAAGACGTGGGAACCGATGATCGGGGTATCCAACGATGTCATCGTGACGAATCCGTATGAAATGGATGCACTGGAAAAACGCAATCCGGTATGGGTTTCCTCGATGCGGGAATATTATGTCAAAACCCTGCTTCTGATTCCCCTGAAACGCGGAAAACAGATCATTGGCTATCTTTATGCCATCAATTTTGATGTTGAAAAGGTATTTGAGCTCAAGGAACTCGCAGAACTGATGTCACACTTTATCGGAACAGAACTGTCCAATCATTATCTGATGGACAAACTGGATGCCATGAGTCATACCGACGCACTGACAGGAGTTGGAAGCCGGCGGGCAATGCTGGAAAACATCGAAGAACTGAAGAAAATGAAGCCTGCTTTCCCCTATGGCATCGTAAACATGGATGTCAACGGACTGAAGAAGGTAAATGATGAAGAAGGCCATGCGGTCGGTGATCAGTATATTGTACGGGCAGCAGAACGGATGAAGCAGGTATTCGATCCGGGAACTATTTACCGTTCCGGCGGAGATGAGTTTATCGTTATTCTGCGGAATGTCTCAGAGAAGACTCTCAAGCAGAAGGCGGAAGCGATGCGCCAGATCCAGGAAAACGATGAACAGATCTCAATTGCGGTCGGAGAATTCTGGAATGACGGAACCGTTCCGCTTCGGGAAGCGTTTCAGAAAGCAGATAATGCAATGTATGAAGAAAAGCGGAAATATTATCAGAAGGCATGAGAAAGAGATCTGCTCAAACCGGATCTCTTTTCCGTTTGGACACGGGGAAGAAACAAATCAGGAGACTGCTTTCGGTGTACAATGACGGAAAAGGAATGTGTTTGTTATGAAATATGATTTCACGTCGATTATTGATCGCAACGGAAAGGATTCGATCGCAGTAAATCCGACCTCCTGGTACAACATCAATGTGCCGACAAAAGAAGGTTTCAGCAGGATTCCGATGTGGGTTGCGGATATGAGTTTTGCGACCTGTCCGACCATTACGGAACAGATGATCCGCCGCATTGAACATCCGTGCTTCGGCTATTTTGAACCGACGAAAGAGTATTATGACTCGATTATCCGCTGGCAGAAGAATCGAAATGGTGTGGAAGTAACACGGGATACGATCGGATACGAAAACAGTGTGCTTGGCGGAGTCATATCGGCGCTGAATGTACTGTGCTCCAAAGGAGATAATGTGCTTTTGCATTCCCCGACCTATATCGGCTTTACCAATTCTGTCGGAGCCAACGGCTATAACATGGTGCTTTCCCCTCTGAAACAGGATGAACAGGGCATCTGGCGGATGGATCTTGCGGATATGGAAGAAAAGATCCGGCAGTATCACATTCATGCGGCTGTTTTCTGCAGCCCGCATAATCCCTGCGGACGGGTCTGGGAAGCCGAAGAGATCCGGGCGATGATGGATCTCTTTGAGAAGTATGAAGTCTGGGTGGTTTCCGATGAGATCTGGTCCGATATTCTGCTGAACGGGAATCATCATGTGCCGGCTTTTACGGCCAGTGAATATGCCCGTACCCATACCGTGACACAGTATGCCCCGTCTAAGACGTTTTCTCTGGCAGGGCTGATTGGAAGCTATCATATCTGTTTCAACAAATGGCTGTATGACCGGATCGAAAAGGAATCCGGCAACACGCATTACAATTCCATGAATGTGCTTTGGATGCACGCTTTGATCGGTGCCTATAAAGAAGAAGGCGAACAGTGGACCGATGAGCTGTGCGAAGTGCTAAGCGACAATATCAACTATGCCTGTGACTTCATAACGAATCATTTTGAAGGTGTAAGCGTCGCAAAGCCGCAGGGGACATATATGTTATTTCTGGACTGCAGAGACTGGTGTGAAACGCATGGTATTGATATTGAGACCCTTCAGAAAAAAGGGGTGGAATATGGGGTGCTGTGGCAGGACGGACGTCCGTTCCACAGTGATCATGCGATCCGCATGAATCTCGCCGTACCGAAGAGTCTGGTGGTCGAGGCATTTGATCGTCTGGACCGCTATGTGTTTATCGCGAAAGGAGAAGAATGATGTTTGCGCAGATTTATTCCATACAGAGTGCAGAAGAAGCACTCGCATGTATTGAGGCAGGTGCGGACCGGATCGGTGTTCTGAGTGAAGAACCGGGCGGGAAATATCCCTGCGGTGTAACGAGAGAAGACGCAAAGAAGATCTTTGAGGCAATCGGAGACAAAGCCATGAAGGTTCTGATCTCCGTCCGGGAAACCGAAGAAGAGATCCTGGATGAAACGGTTTATCTGAAACCGGATATCCTGCATCTTTGTGCAGAGTACCGCGGCAATCCGGAATTCCGCAGAAAGCTGAAGGAACGGGCTCCGGAGGTATTGTTGATGGAAGCGATCGGGGTCGAGGATGAGCGTGCGATAAAGGATGCCGTAGAACGGGCTTCCTATGCGGATATTCTGATTCTGGATTCGGTTTCTTCAGTCGTACCGGGAATCGGTGCGGCAGGTGTGACGCATGACTGGTCGATCGATAAACGTATTAAAGAATCGGTTTCAATTCCGGTCGTTATAGCCGGCGGGCTTGGACCGGAGAATGTGGAAGAAGCGATGAATATCGTTCATCCGGATGGAGTGGATTCTCTGACCCGTACCAGCGTAAAGGAAAACGGCATTCTGGTACGCAAGGATATTGAGAAAGTAAGAGAGTTCTGCAGGAAGGCACATGCCTACAAAGGATAAAATGAAAATCTGCTGTATCGGGGACCTGTGTGCGGATGTGATTCTGCCGTATGGAAAAGTGAAATCCCACCTGAAAAAACTGAAGAGTGGAAATGTAGATTACTCGGAAGTCCGCTTTCAGTATGGCGGCACCTGCGGGAATACCTGCGCGGTGCTCGGGAAACTTGGTGCACATCCGTATTTTGTAACGGATCTCTGTACCGATCCGATCGGGCAGTATCTGAAACAATGCATGGAAGAAGAAGGCGCAGACATGTCGCTTTCAAAAGAGACCCCGGGAAAAACCAATATGATCTGTATCGCGGTGATCGATGAAAACAACGAACGGATCATATTTCCATGGCTGCCGCCGGGAAGCGATTACCCGAAATTCAGCAGAGACAATTTATCCGGGATTCCGGAAGAGGAGCCGATGCTGGTGTTTACCGGCGGGATGGTCATGAACAATGATCCGGACAGTATGAACGCGGTCTGTGAAAAGATCGAACGGCTTCATGAAAACGGAAGTACCGTTGTCTTTGATCTGAATGTGCGGGCTGAGACTTACGGTATGAATGACGAACGCAGAGCGGCCTATAAACGGATGATTGACGCAAGCGATATTGTGATCGGCAGCGGACCGGAAGAATTCAACGCAATTACCGGAGAAGCAGATATGGAACGATCGGTCCGGCAGCTGTCCGAACAGGGTCATAAGATCATTGCACGGGATGGCCGGGAACCTGTAATTGTAGCCGCGGGAGATGTGTGGGAAAAAATTCCAACAGAAGCGGTATTTGTCCTGCAGACGATCGGTGCGGGAGATACCTTTAACGGGGCATTCCTGCATGCGCTCAATGAGGGACTGGATCTTACGGCATCCGTAAGGTTTGCCAATGAAGTGGCAGCGCATATGATCTCCACGCAGGGACACCTTTCTGTACCGGAAGACTGCGATAAGCGGATTGAACGGCTGAAACAGAACGTATAAAACAATGTCTGTTCGTACGAATAATTATTAATATGAAATGCCGCAGCTGCGGCATTCATTTTGGATAAATCGTTATGCGGCGGAGTGTTCGTCCGTTTTTCCGTCAGGGTGGTAAACGATCGACAACATCGTAATGTCATCGAACTGATAAGCATCCTGTGACCATTGATCGAGGGAAGCCTTCACGTTGGTTATCAGTCCCTTTGGAGACGTATCTTCCGCATCGGCTTTGCGGACCACTTCGAGCAGCCGGTCAACACCGATCTGTTCATTCTCTGTATTGATTGCGTCGGTCGCACCGTCACTGTACAGGAACAGCCCGTCGCCCGGCTTCAGAATGATTTCATAATTCTCGTATTTGTTTCCGGGCATGATACCAAGCGGCATGCCATGAGGCTCTTTGAAGATTTCAAACGGTTCTTTCCCGCTTCTCACCATCGGATATTCGTGTCCTGCGTTGGCTGCAGTAAGGGTGCCGGTTTCAAGATCGAGAACGCCGACCCAGACGGTAACGAACATTTCTTTTGTGTTGATGTCGGTAAGCAGATTATTGACAGACGCAAGCAACGTGGAAGGATCCGGATTCTCCTTGGCATGCATGTGCAGAAGCGTCTTGGCAGTCATCATGAAGAGCGCTGCAGGAATTCCCTTATCGGATACATCGCCGATTACCAGGAACAGATGGGTATCATCAAGCAGGAAGAAGTCATACAGGTCGCCGCCGACTTCCTTTGCGGGATCCATGATCGCATAGATGTCAAAATCCCTGTGTTCGGGGAAATCCTTCGGAAGCACACCTTCCTGAATTCCTTTTGCGATATTCATCTGGGCAGCCATGCGGCCTTTCTCTTCGGAGATCCTGCCAAGTTCTTCCTGTGTCTCTGCGACATTCTGTTCCAGCTCAAACAGAGAATTGCTCAGATCTTCCAGTTCATCTTTGGAATGGATCGGAGGAGCGTATGGCCTGGCACCCTTTTTGGCAGAGTTCTCTGCCGCGAACGTTTCAGCACACTTCTTGATCAGAATAATCGGGGAAGTAATCTGACGCCGCAGGATGAGCACACCGATCAAGGCACTGACGGTGGTAAGAATGATAAACAGCAGGAACATCTGACCCATAAAGATCGAGATTTCCTTCATCATATTGTTCACATCATTCACACAGACAATCCAGAAACTCCAGTCTCCATAAAATGTTACCGGAGCGACGGATACGAAGTAATAATCACTTTTCATCCGTACGATGTCATCTCCTACGGGATCTTCACTCCGCACTCTGGATACCGAAAAGCCATCATCGAACGGGATATCGCTAAGATTAAAGGGCAGCCGTTTTCCCTGATCGACCATATTGCTCATACCGCTGGTCAGGTAATAACAGGCATCGTCATTACAGCCGGCAATGAATACATCGGATACGTCAAAGGTTCCCTCGAGTGTGCGCAGATGAAACCAGGCTTTCCCCTGGAAACCATCCGTGCTGAGACTCTCAAAATAATAGATCATTGGATATTCATTCTGAGTCTTCAGATATTCCTGCTGTACTTTTACCGTCTCTTCGCTGAGCATCTTGATCATCGGCGTCCGAAGATCGTATTCCTTGAATACTTCTTTATTAGCTGAAGCGACCTGTTCCGTTTTGTTCTGGAATGCCGTAATGAGTTTCCGGATATAGAAAAACGAATTCACAAGCAAAACGATCAGAATGGTTGTAAAAACAAGCAGACTGATCACGAGATATAATTTTCCGTTTACACCGAAACGAAATTTCTCTTTTTTTTCTTCCATATATTAGACAGTTATAATCTGTGCTGATGCTGCGACTATCCAAAGCCGAAAGGCAGCCGGTTGGATTAATGTTAATTATAACTGAGTACAGGAACCTCTTTCCGAAAAAACAGAAATTTCCCAATTGATAAGGGAAGATATTTCTTACTCCTGGAATCTGGAATCATGGTCTTATATCGGGTACTCATTGCCCGGAACAGGTGATTTGAGTATAGTTATGTGAAAACAGGAGAGGGTATTTAACGACATGACACTTGCAAATGGATATGAAATCACGACTGCTGCCACGAATGTGTTTAATGCAGTTATTACGGCAATTCTGATGTGGGAAATGGTTCATTTCACGAAGCCAGAACAGCGGAGAATCTGCTGGGGGATTGTGTATGGTTTGTTTTTCGCAGTATGTATATTCGGGGCTGCTATACACGGTATTGCGATGGAGCAGGCACAGAAAAGCTATCTCTGGCATTATCTGTTTGCACTTCTTTCATTTATGCTGGCATCATTTGTGACGGCATTAGTGTATGAAACGGATGGATTCTCCAGCGCAAAACGGACAGCCGCAGTCACCTGTGTTATTGCCTTGCTTTTTTCAGTGCTTCGTTTTGTTTTTCCGGCCCGTATAAAGTTTGTTCAGTTTTCGATATATGCCGTTTTGCTGCTGCTGTATGCTATCGTGAAACTGATTTCTGCAAGAAAAGAAAAACCGTATTTGAATTATTTTCTCCTCGGGATTTTCTTTCTCGTAGCAGGCAGCGTTCTTCAGAATATAAAGTCACTCAAGTTTCATATCATCCTGGATTTTGATTACAATTCGATTTATCATATTTTCACTTTATTCTTAATCCTGTGTGTTCATAAGGGTCTGAAAATCTCAAGCAGGCTTAATGCAGAATAGCAGCTTTACTTTTTCCAAAATAGCAGAACAGCGTGTCATTGAAACAGGTACCTACCATGATGTACTGAACTTTCAGGGTATTCTCTCCCCTGATTTTCGCATCGCAGCCTGAATTCATCTGAAAGACAGATTCCATGGGAAATTCCGGACAATCGCATTCACCGCAACTGCGTCGTACACAATCTGTTTTCCCTGTTTATGGAGTACATAAAATCCTGGAATCATGGTCGATCGAGGGTGGCACAGAAATTGGCGAAAGCGGTATTATTATGGTAGAATCAAAATCCCATGTTTGGTCATAAGATGAAAAAAACAGCGCTGATGATCGTGACTGTTATCGCGGCGGTTTCTTTAGCGGCCGCAAGAACACCGATCCGGGCAGAAGAAGATGGCGGTGAAGGCTATACCGTAACGTATGCGGCAGTAAACCCGTATTACGGCGGATGGTCCAACTGTACCTGGTCTGCCTGGCAGCTTTGTTATGACTATACCGGCATCGCTCTGCCGCGT
>JAEEPV010000115.1 GCA_016284975.1 Solobacterium sp. | reverse complement strand
TTCTTCCTGACGCTGTGTCTTGCGCTCCACTGCCGCCACCTGACGGGCAACGTTCATCTCATGGAGCTGGGCACGTTTCTTTTCCTTCCATTTGTTGAACTGCACTTCCCGGTGTCGGATTACCATATCCTCTTTCAGGGACTTCCAGTAAAGCCGATCCTTGCACCAGCGGAAGAAGCGTCCGATCTGGAATCCGATAAAGCGGATCACTTTCCAAACATTAACAAATACCCAGTTGAACGCCAGTGCAATCACAACGACGATTTCCTGTATCACCATCCAGATCCAGACTCCGAAGGATTTCAGGAGTGCCGATCCGATGCCTTTATAGGAAAGCGGATCCTCAACCGATACCACTTCACCGTTTTCGTTTACTTTCTTCCCGGCGGACAGATGTTTTTTCAGTCTGCCGCAGTAAAAGCAAAACTGCTTCCAGGCCTCTTTCGAGGAGCCGCAGCTTTTCACTTCCGGAAGCATTTCCGCATCGATCCTGGACTGTGCAGCCCTTGCGATCATTTCGGCAGCAGTTACCTGCCCCTGCAGAAAACTATGCTTTGTCGTGTCAGCGTTATCAACCGTATTCTGTTCGTTCTGTTTTGTATTGTTTAAACTCATAAAAGAATCCTGCCTAATAAACAGGCATTGTTTATTATAACCGAAATTCGTTATCAGAAAACGATTACTTTACCTAATAAATTAAAAAATACTGTACCGCAGTCGATACAGTATTGATTTGATTACGCGCGTCCGGAATATTTGCCGTCCGCTGTGGAAATCAGAACCATTTCACCGTTCTGAATGAACAGCGGTACACGGATATCAAGACCGGTCTCTACCTTCGCATTCTTTGTTGCGGAAGTAGCGGTATCACCCTTGACGGCCGGCTCGCACTCAACGATCTGCAGTTCAACCTTATCCGGCAGAATGACACCAAGGATCTCTTTTCCTTCATACATGGAAATGGTCACATTGTCATTTTCCTTCATGAACTGCTTTTCCCATTCCAGACGAGCCTTCGGAATCTCGATCTGTTCATAGGTCTCATTGTCCATGAACACAAAGTTGTCACCGTCATCATACAGATACTGCATTTCCTTTTTGTCGATGTGTGCCTGTTCGACCTTATCACCGCCGGTAAAGGAAATCTCGTTGATAACACCGGTACGCAGGTTCTTGACCTTTACCTTAACGATCATCTGGCGCATTGCCGTCTTATTATGATCAATATCAAGAACCGTGTAGATATTACCTTCATGTTCAAATGTTGTTCCTGGTTTCAAATCATTTACAAGAATCATAACTACCTCTCTCCTACCAACAATATTTTATTTATCATGTTTTCTTTGTCAATAAAAAGCGCATACATATGCGGTTTTGTAAGAATCTGAAAGAAATCAGATCTTTTTTGCGGGGATTTTTCTCCGTTTGTCTAAGAGTAAATCAGAGGAGGTTGAGATGGAGGAACGGCTGAATCAGATTCTGAAGATCGCACTGAAGCACCACGTTACCGATATTCATCTGAGTCTATCCGATGAAGCCTGCATGATCGAAATGCGGGTCAGCGGTGCGATACGCCGGATCCGGTCAAAACCGGATGATGTAAAATTCTTTCACTATCTCATGTATCGGGCCAATCTCGATCTTTCATCTTCTCTGGAACCGCAGACCGGCCGGTTTGAGGCAACCGTCAATGGCCGTACGCTGGCGCTTCGCTTTGCGACCGTATCCAGCTATCGGGTAACCAGCGGTGTACTCCGGATTCTGAACAACCATGGGGCTCTTTCTTCTGATTCGCTGACATCTGATCCCAGTCAGGCAGAATGGTTCCGGTCGATCTGTACCCACCGCAGCGGTCTGTACGTTTTCTCCGGCCCGACCGGAAGCGGAAAGACCACAACGCTCTATACGATCCTGGATGAAGTCCAGGGAAAAAAGATCTTTACTCTGGAAGATCCGATCGAAGTGCTGAGTGAGAAATACGTACAGCTTGCGGTGAATGATAAACGGCATCTGTCCTACGCAGACGGGATCCGCCAGCTCATGCGTCACGATCCCGATATCATCATGATCGGAGAGGTTCGCGATGCGACAGCAGCGGAAATGGCAGTCCGTTCCGCCTTAACAGGGCATCTTGTACTGACATCCCTGCATTCCGGTTCCTGTGTCAATGCGATCAATCGGCTGATCGATCTCGGGGTCAGTCCGCTGCAATTGTCGGATACCCTTTCCGGTATGAGCAACCAGCGGCTGTACGACCATCCATCCGGCGGAAAGATCGGTGTCTATGAAATCATGAACAGAAAGGAGATCGAATACTATTTTGAACACCATCGAACCAGCAGTGCCTTCCACCCCCTTGCCGAAAAAATCAAAGAAGCGGTTTCTCTCGGCGTCATCCATCCGGAACAGGCATCGCAGGATCTCGATTGACCGGCTGGACTGCGAAGGAATCGCACGGCTTATGGCGAATGGCTTCACCCTGCAGGATGCACTGTCTCTTCTTGAAAATCCATCCAACAAAGCCGTCTTTGACCACATCTGTGAACGACTGAAAAACGGTGAAGAGCTCCCGGAATTCTTTTCAGAGCTATGTCCGAAATCCTACCGGACTTATTTATCAGGGTTTTTAAAGTGTCTCTCCTTTTCGGAATCACTTACCCTGTGCATGGAGGTCGTCAATGGCGAAGAAGCACAGAAAAAGGAATACCGCAGAGGGCTCTTCTATCCCTGCATGATGTTTCTCTGTACGATTGCCGGAATCATACTGTTCAACGAGGCCTGTTTCCCGCCGCTGCTGTCCATGATGCGGGGATTTCATGTCGATGGCGGCAACTATGACACGCTGCGGATTCTCCTGCGGATCTTTTCCGCTGCCGTGATCCTGATTATGATCACCGCACTGTTCGTACTGGCCTGGTACCGGAAGGAAAGCCACCGTGTTGCCGGATACAAGCTGTGTGCACGCTACCTGCCTTCTTCGATCTATGTTCAGTATGAGTCTGTGGATTTCATCCGTTTCTTCCTGCAGTGCATCCGGATGCGTGTACCGACCCGTGAAAGCATCCGCATTCTGGCATCGATCGATCATAAACCGGTGATCCGCTTTCTTGCCGAAACGATTGAACGCGCACTGCTCAGCGGTGATTCCTTCGAACAGGCGGTCGATATTCCCTGGCTGGATCCTTCCCTGCTGCGGTTTCTGAAAATTGCCTTCTATTCTTCCGAAATGGAATCCATGCTGGAAGGATATCTTGAGATGGCACATGAGCGAAGCCGCCGGCAGTGCATCCGCATCACCCGGACCGTTCAGATCCTCTCCTATGCCTGCATCGGCGTAATCCTGATCCTGGTGTATGAAGTGCTGATGCTGCCGCTGCAGATTCTGACACAGATGTAGAAAGGTAATGATATGAAGCTGAAAACGAATAACAAGAATGGTTTTACTCTTTTGGAAATGGTCATCGTCGTAACAATCATCGCAATCCTGTTTCTGCTGACGGTTCCAAATATTCAGAAAACCCTCGGCATAGTCGATAAGAAAGGCTGCAATGCGCTGACCAAAACAGTCGATTCCGCAATCCTGCAGTATCACCTGGAGTATGACGAAAACCCCGGGAGCACCAGTGATCTGATTAATGCCGGGCTGTTAACAGAGGAACAGACGCATTGTGATGATGGCAGAACCATCTCCGTCTCCGGCGGACAGGCAGTCGCATCGTAGCGGCTTTGCCCTGCTGGAGCTGTTAGTTGCGGTGTGTGTACTGGCTGTTCTGAATTCTCTTGTAATCGGGTTTGTACGATTCTCCTCTGAAGCATATTACCTCTTTCCCAGCCAGTACACACGCATCAAAAGTGAATCCCTGCTTACCGGCGAGCGGCATGAATATGAAGATGAAACTGAACTCAGTTACCCGGCAATCTACTTTCAGGAAAACGGAATTGTCAACCAGGCCAGAACCCTTTCATTTGCCTGCGGCACAAACACCCGCGAAATTGTCATTGAACTCGGTCCCGGTGCACTGGTCTTCCGGCAATAAGGGTTTTGTGCTTTCCGACGCTCTGATCGCAATCGTAATCGTGGCGTTGCTCGCTCTGCTGTGTCAGCGCTGCGTACTGTCGGCGATCAACACGCAGAGAATACTGGAAGAAGCCGCTGCCGAATCGGATCAGGAATACGAAGACTTTATGAGAGGAATTGGAGAATGCATCTGCGAAGAAGAGGATTCCGAAGAATCCATCGAACAACAGGAGGATACATCCTCGAACAGTTACTGATCACTCTGGGAATCTGTGCGTTTCTGATTCCGGTGACTGTCGTTCTGCTCGGTACGCTTTCCAGACTGCTTGCCTGCCCGATCGATCTGCAGGATGAAGTTTCGATCAGCCAGCTGCGCCATGTGATCAATACCGGATATGACTTTGAATGTTCCGGCAATGAGCTTTCCTTCATGCATCATGAAAAACGGCAGCGGCTGGTATTGCGAAACGGGAATCTCTGTCTGATCGATCCGGGCACTCAGATTTTTCTCTCGGATCTGGCCAATGTGGACTTTTCGCTTGAAGGAGACGTGATCTATATCCGATATGCGCATTTTGAAAAAGACCCTGAAATCCGTTGTCTCGGTCATGTCTGACGGATTTGCCTGCCTCTATTTCCTGATGGTCTTTCTTCTTTGTACAGCAGTTATCACGACCGCCATGACCATCCAGGAAAACCGGCTGAAAACCGAGATTAATGTCCAAAAGGCAGATCAGCTGGCTATGGAAGAAGCTGCAGTGCTGTCTTATATCAAATGCGCACTGCTGAATGACCATCTCGAAGAAGGTTCGTTTGAAGAAAACGGAGTCAGCTTCAGCATTCGTCAAACCGCTCATGGTGCAACCGTGTCAATCGGTTCGCCCTATGCGGAAATACTGGATATCACCTTCAGTTCGGATAATCAGCATGTATATGACTATGATGTGATTCGTTCCGAGGTACCCGCTTAAACTAAAAACGCTGCTCAGCAGCGTTGTCAGAAGAGATTTGCTCTTTGATAAATCAGAAACGGATTGGTCTTCTTTTCCTGACCGATCGTTGTCGCATCCCCGTGTCCGGGATAAACCCAGAGATCATCGGTGAGACGTTCTTTAATCAGGCGCAGCGAATCCACCATCTCGGTTTCATCTCCGCCGAAGAGATCCGTCCGGCCGATCGAGCCGGCAAACAGCGTATCACCTGAAAAGATCCGGTTGCGGTAGCGGATCAGTACCGATCCCTTGGAATGCCCGGGCGTCGGAATGATCTCAAGATCAAAGGTGCCGATCTTCATATTCCCTGCTGTCAGAGGATTCAAAGGACAGTAGACGGGTGTGGAGTAGGCACTTTTTCCATTGGCAGGATTGACCATCTCAAAATCCCCTTCATGAAGATAGACCGGACAGTGATAGATCTCATAAAGATCATCCACCGCGCCGGTATGATCTACATGACCATGGGTCAGAAGAATGCCGTCGACAGTCTCATCCGCTCCGACATGCTGTGCAAGTTCCTGTGCAAACCGTCCGGGATCAATGAAAAGGACATGACCATTGTCATGAAGAATATAGGAATTCTCTCCATACAGTCCGATCGGAAGGGTTTCAATCTTCATACGCTAATAAAAAAAGCAATCCAAAGATTACTTTTTCTCCTTGTGAGTTGTCTTCTTGTTGCAGCGCGGGCAGTACTTCTTGATTTCCATCTTTTCGGTATGCTTACGCTTGTTACGGGTACCGATATAGTTTTCTTCACCGCAGACACTGCACTTGAATGTGATATTCTCTCTGGGCATCGTCTAACCTCCTGTTTCAATACGCAAAAGGTATTCTAGCATAAAGGTCTGAAGATGCAAACAGTTCATTAACTCTTCACGTCATTTTTCTTTTATATATACAAGAATTAACAGCGCTTCCGTATTATTTCGGTGATACCGGCAGACCTCTGACCATCTTTCATCAAAGGACATAATCCGCAAGAACCAGAATACATGCGGTTCATTCTTCCGTTCCTTCTTCACGAATATGAAAACTGTTATACAGAGCAGTTCCCAGCACAGCCGTAAATCCCACTGCCGCAAAAACACTGAATCGCTCTGCAATTCCAAAGTATTCTGCAGGAACAAGGTTTATACCGATCGCGCCGGCCATCATCATTCCAAATGCAACTGCCGCAAAGATTCCGACTGTTCTGGTTTCCCGTTTTCGAAGACCGCTCAGGATCAGCAGAATCAGTGAAACGATTGATAATACAACGACCAGTACTGTCACAGCCATATGCATGACTTCCGGATACGATGTGATCTCATTTCCGCTGTCTGACAGAGGAAACATGGCATATCCGACACCGGAGATCCAGCTCATGATGGTAAAGAGATAGATTCCGATCCGAAATGCCTTTGGCAATCGTTTGTGTTCCGAGACAAAGATGGAAACGCAGGTCACACAGACAATACTGCATTTCCCGTATAAAGCCGCAATCTGATTCCATAACACTCTGGATGGAGCCGTTTCAGCAGACAGATCACTGACCGCCTGTGCCATCCAGTTATAACCCGGATAAGCCATCGGCGCAAAGATCACGGCAGCAGTATAGGACAACAAGGATATTATTCCGGTCAGTCCAATCCAGTTAATCAGTTTCCGTTTCATAAACGCTTCTTTCCTTTTGTTTTTGTCTGCGATTCATAAACGCTGCAGAATTCCTGCAGATACCGTTCCATGGCAGATTCCGCATCATTCACACCGGCACGCTCTGCATCCCCTTCATAATCAATCACCGCATGTACACCCATCGCAAAACTGAACGCGGCCGCATCCGGATCTTCCAGAACAATGATCTTTTTGGCACAGAGCGCATAAAAGAGCTGCCTGGTCGCATGGATCATCCTTCTTGTTTCTTCCACCAGGATCATTGCGGCAGCAGGATTCAGAGTCCGCTCGGACAGGATCAGACGGTAAAACTGTTCCATCACCGGGCTCCGGCTGATCGTGCGGTAGTTACTGACAGAAATCTGCAGGATCTCATACAGCGAATGACCCTCGAACAGGCGGTCATAATCAATTTCTCCGATCCCCCGCTGCTGTTTTGCCTGCTCACGGAATGTCTCATACATGGACTGTATCAACTCTTCCTTCGAACGAAAATGGCTGTACAGCGATGATTTCTTCAGATGAACCCGATCTGCGATCATCGACATTGACAGATTGCCAAGCCCCTTTTCACACGCCAGTTCCAGAGTCGCTTCCAGTATTTCCTGTTTTGTCAAAAAATCACTTCCTTTCGTTCGTTATTATACGACCGTTCGGTCGTATAATCAATCGAACCATTTGTATGTAAAAAAGGTATACCGTGTATAATGACAGAAGAGCGGAGGCTTAATATGAAACGAACAGAAACCAGACCAATTCATGTCGGTCCCGTA
>JAEEPV010000114.1 GCA_016284975.1 Solobacterium sp. | reverse complement strand
CTTACTTCTCTCTTTGTAACATCCACACCGCTTCATGATGGTGCTGTCATCATTCAGGGTGACAAGATCGCCTGTGCCAGCGCCTATTTCCCGCCGACCAATCTGGATCTGCCGTCTCGTTACGGTGCCCGTCACCGTGCGGCAATCGGTATTTCCGAAATCACCGATGCGGTTACGATCGTTGTTTCGGAAGAAACCGGTGCGATTTCCATTACCGAAAGCGGTAAGATCACAACCGTCAACCGCAAGCAGCTCCGTGATTACCTGCTGCGTGTTATCTGCGGGGAAGAAACGGATATGGTATCCAGCCGCAGACAGCGGCTCAATGATATGGCTGCCCGTGATGTGATCATCGATGATGCTTCCCAGAAAAAAGCGGCAGCGGATCACAAACTGGGTCAGACCGGTGTGCTTTCCAAGCTGGCAATCCGTAAACAGGAAGCCAAACAGGAAGCCCCCAAAGACGGAAAGATTCCTGTAGAAGAAGTCGTGCAGGCTAAGAAAGAACCGGAGAAGATCGTTCCCGCCAAGGAAGAAAAGCCGGATGCAGGAATGACGCGTCTGGAAGAAGGGGCAAGCGATATCAAGCTGCCGCGCAAGAAAGAGCGTCCAAAACCAAGTTATCCGGAAAATGACGCAAAACGCCGCTTTGAAGAACAGAAGCGCCGTGAATTGAAAAAACAGGAAGCGCTTGATCGGGCCAAGGCAAAAGAAGCCGCTGAGGCACAGCGCCGTCGTGATGAAGCTTCCCGGGAAGCTCTGCGCAGAGAAGCCGAAGCACGTGTACGGCAGGCGGATGAAGCACGTCGTCTTGAAATGGAACGCGCCCGTTCTGCCGCTGCTGCCAACGCTGCAGTTGAGGAAGCGCGTGCCGCTCAGGCGAATGCCAATACCCGCCGGATGAGTGCTGAAGAGGTTCAGGCGGCTCGTGATGCGGCCAGAAAGCAGATGAGCGGTTCTTCGGAACCGGCTTCGAACAATGCGATTCCGAACAACAATAATAATGTGATCGTTGACAAGAGTTCCACGCAGTTTGATACCACAAAGCTGGATATCTCAAAGATCATGGGTCTGAACGATGATCTGACCAAGACATTCCAGATGCTGGATTCTCTTGAAGATGGTTCCTCCAAGAAAAAAGGAGGTAAGCGATAATGTCTGAAAATATGGATAAGCGCAAAGATGCCGAAAACTCGGAGGCAAAAACCGAGCTGGCAAACCGGATCGCCGGTCAGTCGCGCCGTGTCGCAAGTACGTATCAGCATATTGAAGATTCCGTTCTGCGGGCAATCCGCTGGTTCTCCTCATTTATTGACAGAACCCTGTTCAACCGCAGGTATTCAAAGTTCGTTTCTCTGATTCTTGCGATTCTGATGTATGCAGTGGTCAACTACAACAACCGCGCATCCATCTATACCAATACGCTTCGCAGTGCCCGTGATCTCAGCGGGATCCCGGTTACCGCAAAGTACAATGCGGATACCTTTGAACTGACCGGACTTCCGGAAACCGCGGATATCGTCATTACCGGCGATGCAACAAGCGTAACTTCCGCTGCCAACTCAAACGGGGTTGTGACTGCAGATCTTGAAGGTCTGACAGAGGGGACCCATGAAGTCAAGCTTTCGGCAGAAGGATTCGGTGAGAATGTATCGATCAAGATCGATCCGAGCAATGTCATCGTTACCCTGAAAAAGAAGACGACGCAGGCTTACGACCTGACCTACGATTTCATCAATCAGGATAAGATGGAAAGTATCTATTCTGCCGGTACACCGTCATTTGAATACACGCGTGTCAATGTCCGTGCATCCAAGGATACGCTGAATACGATTGCCTTTATCAAGGCACTGATTGATGTCAGCGGCCAGACAAGCGACTTTACCCAGGATGCCAAGCTGGTTGCCTATGACGCAAACGGTATGCCGGTTGAAGCGGATATCTATCCGTCGACAATTCAGGTAACCGTTCCGGTAACCTCACCGAACAAGTCCGTACCGATCGAGGTTGAGATTTCCGGTGAAGTACCGAATGAGATGGCAATCGACAGTATCGATATGGATCAGCAGTCTGTAACGATCTATGGTCCGGAATCCGTGCTTGGTCAGATCGACAAGGTTGTTGTTACACTGAACGCTTCCACGATCACCAAGGATTCCACGATCATGCGCCCGATTACACTGCCGACCGGCGTCAACTCCAGCAACATCAACCAGATCACGATGTCGATCAAGCTTGCGGAAGGAACTTCCCGTACCATTGACGGCGTCAAGATCAATTACCGTAATAACGTTAATAACTACAAAGCATCCCCGAATAAGGAAAACAAGACGACTACCAGTGTTACGGTATTCGGAACCGAAGCCAATATTGCCAATATCACAGCGGATGACATCAACGTGTATGTTGACATGAAGGATGCCAAGCCTGGTTTGCAGGAATTCCCGCTTGAAGTGGAACAGCCTTCCGGCGGCCTGGTGCGTTACTCGCTGACCGAACCGGTATTTGAGCTCAACGTACTCGGTGAGACGAATGACGATGGCGGCAGCGGCGAAGGTGCGGATGTCAATAACGGATAACAGGAGGATCTATGGGTAGATATTTTGGAACAGACGGAATTCGCGGAAAAGCAAATGAATCACTGACCGCGTTCAAGGCATTTCAGACCGGGAGATATCTCGGCTACTACTACAGTCAGAACGGAAAACAGAAGATCATCATCGGAAAAGACACCCGTCTTTCTTCTGATATGCTCGAGGCAGCACTCGCAGCCGGCATTTCATCCGAGGGATGCGATGCCTATCTTGCTGGATACTGCCCGACTCCGATGATTGCCTATCTGACCCGTACGGAAGACTTTGTCTGCGGTGCAATGATTTCGGCAAGCCACAATCCATACTATGACAATGGAATTAAGATCTTCTCGAAAGAGGGGATCAAGATGTCAGCGGATGTAGAAGGGCTGATTGAAGATTATATTGACGGTCTCGTTGACAT
>JAEEPV010000113.1 GCA_016284975.1 Solobacterium sp. | reverse complement strand
AGGAATGCAAACTGATTGAGGTTACTGAGTTTTGTGAGGGCATTTATCGCGCAACAACAAAAGATTCTTCCGTAATAGAAAAGTTTCCTGAATGCAAAGCGGCTTTTTTCGAAAATCTCTGGTATGGCATGAGAGCGCTGTATTCAGAAAGCGGATATCCGTTTTTTACAGACGCTCATAAGAAAATGCTTGAGTATAACCAGCATAGCGAAAACGAATGGATCAACAAGTATTTTCCGGATGAAATCTTCCGGGAAACAACGGAAGCGGTCTATGATCGTGATTATATCGAGCCGGTCATCTATAACGCTCCGTTTGATAAGATGTTTAGAACCATGGACTATTCAGTTCAGATCGATGGCGAATTATATCGGATGACCGGAATCGATGAGGCCGACCCTCCCCAGGTAACAAACAAGGCATGGGTCTACAAAGAACGCGAAGACGGAATAGAAATCTGTCGCTACAGAGGCAAGGAAAAGGAACTTCTGTTCCCGACGGCGATCGATGGCAAGAAAGTTATAGGCATTGCGGATCGATTCGGCGATGCTGATGAGTCATATCTAGAGCTGGAAAGCATCGTCATTCCTTTGGGGTATCGGTATATCGGAGCATACGCGTTTGCGAATTGCAAGAAACTGAAAAGGGCAGAATTACCGGAGTCGTTATTGAATATCAGAGACGGAGCGTTCTTGAAATGCGCAAGGCTGGAGGATGTTGCGTTGCCCAGCCGCTTGAGATATTTCTATTATGATTACGAAACCAAAAATGGCGGATCATTTATATTCTTTGGTTGCAATAGATTGCATACGCTCAAATCATATGCTAAAAAGATCGAGGATGATAATGCGTTCATACTGCCTGATTATTGTGAAATCGAATATGTCGAGATGAGCGAAGAAAGAATCGATGATACGGTCGATTGGATCGTTAGCGAGTTTGATCGTCTCGTGGTTTATGATTTTATGAAGAAAACCGCAGATGTTGAAATCGGAGTAAAATTGAAACTGCAGTACGTTCCGGGAAACGAAGGAATCAAAGCAACGGATACTTACGGAAATTTTCTCGGTATTATTATGAATCCTTGTGGGAAACATATCGACATGTGGGATGGATGCGGTTCTTATATTGACAGGATTGGCGCAGTAGCAACAAGTGATAAACACGGTTTCATGGCCGGAAAAGGATTTGATATACAACTTATAAAAGCAGAATGAAATTTAGGAGGAAAAATGGCAAAGAAATATCAGGATTTTATTATTGTTTTGAAGGATGGAAGAAAACTTCCGTGTACATTGGATGTAAATCTGTGTTCCGGTGACATTGATATAGAATTGCAGCAATGGGCTGAGGATGACTATGAACAGATAGATCGTCTTGATCCGTGGAAAGATGTAGTTGGCGTTGAACTGGAAGACGGTAATCAGATCTTATGCAATGCGCTTTATCCTGACCGATCGGATTCAGTAAATGAAGTGGCAAGTTATCAGGATATGAAAGACGGACTTGCATTCATGGGACTGGAAAATGAGAAGGTTACATTGCTTCAAAGCGAAGATATTGAAAATAGGGACTGAAAGAACGGTGCCATAGATGAAGGTAAAAGTAATGATTCTGAACAGGGAAGGGGAGACAGAAAGAGAATTCACAATCAGTGACTTTGAGAAAAGCAACAGCCTGTCTGATGTGGAAGAAGATGTGGAAGGGGCAGTAGAGCAAGCACTTGATGTGCTGGCCGAATGTGCTCCGGCCAGGTTTGCTTCCGAAGAAGATGGGAAGTTTTACGGATACGATTTTGAAATCATCGATCCGGATCATAATCCGGATTACGTCGATTGATGTTGTTCTGCCCGAACAGAACGCTGAAGGGTACGGTCTCTCGGTTGACAGCAGCCGGGCGATACAGACAGAGAGCATAAAAACTTGGAGCAGCAGATGCAGAGGAAAAAATATGACAAACGACTTTTTCAGTTTTGAGACGGTTACCGATAACGATGCAAAGATCTATGGAGCGGCGCCTGGAACCATAAAGATCACGGATATAGAAGCATCAGACGACGGCGTTGTAAGCATACCCGAAACGGTAGACGGTCTGCCGGTTACTTTATGCGACTGTTATTTTGGCGGCTCTGTCAGAAAACTGATCATTCCCAGGACACTTGTGGCATTCAGTTCCATGGCGAACCTGCCCGATGTTGCCGATGAGCTGATCGTTGATAAAGACAATCCCGAATTCAGTACGGATGGGGTAAGCCTTCTGTCCAAAGATGGGAAAAAGCTTTTTAGAATGTGCCAAAGGAATAGGGTATCCTATTCAATACCTGATGGAGTAACAGAAATCTGCTCCAGCGCATTTGAGTCCAACAGAAACTCAGAGATAAGCATTCCTGACAGTGTCACCACGGTGGGGTACGATGTATTTCATGGCTGCAGTTATCATGACGGGATACAGAAAATCTACGGTGGCAAAAACATTGTCAATGTGGAATCCAACAGTTTCAGCGGTTCTAAATGGTATAGCAATACACCTGTCATAATCCTTGGCAAGACGCTGATCCGATATGATTTACCTGAAGAAAGAGTCATAGTACCGGAGGGGATAGCAATAATCGGTCCAAAAGCCTTTGATTCGGATGCCAGCAATAATGGCATCCTGGAGGCCGTTACTCTTCCCTCAACTCTCAAAGAAATAGGCGAATATGCTTTTTTCCGGAAGAAGAATCTCAGGGAAATCAATTTTCCTTCCGGTTTGATGAAGATAAAAGAAAACGCATTCCGCAACTGTGAATCGCTGCATGAGCTTGTTCTCCCGGATTCTATTGTTGAGATTGGTGAAGATGCGTTCCACGGCTGCAGTTCAATTACGAAAGCAACAATTCCTCATGCCGTTTCGGGAAAACGGACAACCTATATCGAAGCAAAAATCGAGGAAGGTGTTATTTCCACCGGCGCTTTCAGCGATTGTGGATCTCTGGAGTCTTTCGAGGTCCCTGAAGGCATGGTCGCAATCGGCGACTCGGCGTTCAATGGCTGCGCCAGCCTGAAAAACATCGATATTCCGGAAACGGTACAGTCAATCGGTAAAGAAGCATTTGCAAACTGTTTTGAACTGGAAGAGATCTTCATCCCGGCGGGTTGTGAAGAGCTCGGAGAAAACGCCTTGCCTCACTCAACGACCGGATGTGGAAGCCAATCTGCAAAACTCAGCAGAATCGATGTCGAACCTCAAAACAGAAAGTACGGTTCCGTAAACGGTATTCTCTGCTCGGAAAACAGAGAGAAGATTATATTCTGTCCATCCCGGTATGATGCGGTCGATTATTATATCCCGGAAGGAATCAAGGAGATCCTGCCCGGTGCCTTTCAAGGCTGTGAAAAGATCAAAAAAGTCATTTTTTCTCATCCTGTAGAGAAAATAGGAGCAAATGCTTTTGCTTCCATGTCTGCGCTTGAGGAAATCGTTCTGCCTCATGACTGTCCATCGCTTGGGGACGGTCTGTTTATGGAGTGTAGGAATCTGAAGTCTGTAACCTGGCCGGACAATCTTCGCGAAATCGGAGAAAGCTGCTTTGCACGTACCGGAATTGAAAGCCTGACAATTCCTGAAACCGTAGAGTCAATCGGGAAATACGCCTTTTCCTTTATTAAAGCAAGAAAGGTGACATTGCCGAAAACCGTAAAGAATATTTCTTTGAGCATTTTCGCAGGTATTCCGGAAATCGAAGTATATGACTCGATCGATTCAGATGCTAAACCGGCATCAGAATGTGTAGACAGCGTAAATGGAAGTTTCAATGGAAAAGTTGGTGGTATCGGAGTCCACCAAAGGCAGGGCTATATTTATGCCGCATGCAATTCGGACTGGTATGAACACGCAATTACAGTCAGATCGGCTGAGGATGGCTCGGTAAAATATAAAGTAAGAATGCCGAATTGGCAGAAAAGAAAGGCTTACTGCACATATGCTTCCTCATGGGGAAAGAATGCGGAGTTCAATTTCAATGCCATAGATGAAATATTCAAAGATCTGACTGCAGATGCGAAACTTGATTATGTTTTTGACAGATTGCACTGTCAGACCGGCATTACTGAAGAAATGCTGAGCGTGATCGGCAAATATGTCTCAAGGAATGCCAAGGCAATCGCTGAAAGGATTTTTCAGACGGACGATGTTGACGATCTGGCAATGTTTGAGCCGTTTGGAATAGTAAAAAAGAACACGGTTGACGAAAGAATTGCCGATGCCTTGAAAGCAAACGCTTCGAAATGCAAAACATGGCTTTTGAATTGGCAAAAGACAAAACAATGAAAGAATAGAGAAATGTAAAAGAATGAGTATTGTATTTTCTATAAGGTAAAAGAAATAAATGTCGTGCAGCAAATAAAACAAGATCTGTTATCAGCAGCAGCATGAAAGAAAAATACAGGGAGGGTTAATGACAAGCAACTTTACTATAAACGCCGAAAACGAATTACAGAAATATACAGGAACAGATAAAACTGTCATCATTCCCGATGTCAAGACTGTAAAGATGAATGCTTTTGTCAGCAACAAAACCATTGAAGAAATTGTTATTCCTAAAAGCGTAAAGCTGATTGATTACAGCGCATTCAGGAACCTCACGGCGTTGAAAAAAGTCAAGATAGATGGAGAAGACACACAATGTTATGAATGTTTTATCGGCTGTAAAAAGTTGGAAACGATCATTGCCTCTGACTATGTTCTTGATCAGATTCTTAACTATGCAAATTCAAAGACCCGAATACAGCTGTGCAAAAAGTATCTGAATGAAGACAAAGAAAACAACATTTATAATAGTTACTGCAAGAAGGTCAGGAAGACACTGCTACCAGCGATCATTTCTGAAGATGATGACAAAGCATTTTCCAATTATGTTGAACGTGTCTGTAAGTCACTTTCAATAAACGAGATCGATGAGTTTATCGAGGAAGCAAACGGAAAAACAAAGATCCAGGCCTTCCTGTTGGCATACAAAAACAGGAATTATTCTGAAAAGGATACTGATATAAACAAAACAGTCAACGAAGAAAAAGAACTTGGTATAAGAGAAAAAACGCTTGCGGACTGGAGAAAGGAATATGGGATCAATAAAACCGCAGAAGGGATCCGGTTAGGAAAATACAAAGGAAAAGACAGCTCTGTGATCATTCCTTCTTTGATACAGAAAACGCCGGTCAAGGAATTGGATGGAACATTTTCCAATAATCAGACTATTCAGGAAGTAACGATCTTAGACGGGATCGAAAAGATCGATGGCTTTTCCTATTGTGAAAATCTGACCTCAATAAATATCCCGGATTCTGTAAAGGAGATATCGATCAGGTGTTTTGAAGGCTGCTGTTCACTCACTTCAATACAGGTTCCTGAACATACAATGGTGGGTGTGCAGGCATTTAAAGGCTGTAATAGTCTTGCGGATAGCAATGGGTTTGTAGTCATTAATCACATACTCTACGATTACATAGGAAGTGAAGAAGATGTTTTTATACCAGATGAAGTAGAAGAAATATCTGTTATGGCATTTTCCGATAATAACAGAATCAGGAAGATCATCATCGGAGAGAATGTCAGGAATATCGGATACTATGCGTTTGCTGCTTGCGGATCTTTAAAAGAGATACGTATGAATGGAAATGTTTCCTTCGATGAATCGGTTTTTGAAGGCTGTTCAGGCCTAACGATATATGGCCCAAAAGACAGCAACAGTATTAAGCGTGCAAAAAGTTATGGCGCGAGATATATCGAGGAGTGAATATGAGTGTTTTTAGAATTGAAAAAGATGAATGGGCGGAAAAAGTGCTGCGATCTTATGGAGGAACAGACGAAACGATTGTCATAATTCCTGAAGGCGTAAAAAAGATCGGAGCCAACGCATTTAACAATGACCACACCATTGAAAAAGTTGTATTTCCGGAAAGCATTGAAAGCATCGAAAAACACGCTTTCGTAAACTGTGACCATTTAAAATCGGTTGAATTCAAAGGAAGATCACCGTTGGTGCTGGAAGACCTGGCGTTTGATCGTTGTACAGATATGCGGGAATTCAACCTGACAAACAACATGGAATCATATGGTTTT
>JAEEPV010000112.1 GCA_016284975.1 Solobacterium sp. | reverse complement strand
GGTATAATAAAAAAAGAACTGCACATCTGTATCTTTATTTAAAAAATCGCATACAGGGATGCGAATGATTCAGAAGGAGTCCGTATATGGTAAACATCCTGAATCTACAATCTATTTTTCTGGCCAACGGAGTCGGTATTTTTTTACTGCTGGTCCTTCGCTATGTTTCCATTGCCCGTATCCAGCGGGCCCGTCCGGAAGACAGGATCTTTGCATTCATGGTGTTCGGGGTCATGATCGGATGCCTCTTTGAAGCGTTTTCCTATGCGATCGACGGAAAGCTGTTCACCGGTTCCATTCTTCTGAATTACATCGCAAATACCTATCTGTTCACAATCAACCTGCTGCTGCCTCTGGCACTGCTGTTCTATGTAGATCTGGGATTATATGGAGATCCAAAACGACTGCGGGAGCTTTATAAACCACAGAAAATCACTGCCGGAATCATGATCTCCCTGACTGTTCTGAACCTCTTTGTTCCAGTCATTTATCGGATTTCGGAACAGAACTTATATTCCCGGATGCCGCTGAGTTATCTGTTCTATGTACTGATTATCTATTACTGCTTTACTGCGTTATATGTGACAAAGCAGTATGAGAAGGCAAACGGTACCAGATCATTTTTCAGTATCCGGATGTTTCTGTTTCCAATCCTCCTTGGCACAACACTGCAGTTTATCTTCTATGGTCTTTCGCTCGCCTGGCTCTCTGCTTCCATTGGTCTTGTCGGTCTGTACATGATGCAGCAGAATGAAATGGCCTATATCGATCCGCTGGTCGATACCTACAACCGGCAGTATCTGAACAATATCCTCTCAGCCTGGTCAGCCCGGGGATATTCGTTTGCCGGAATGATGCTCGATATCGATCATTTCAAACAGATCAATGATACCTACGGTCATACGGAAGGAGACAGCGCCCTGAAAACCGCAACGGATCTTCTGAAAACAGCACGCACCGGGAATGAACTGGTCTTCCGGTTTGCCGGAGACGAATTCATCATATTAAAACTGACTTCGGATAAAGAAGGACTGCAGGATTATATTCAGAAACTGAATCAGATTACCCTTGAACACAACCAGACCGCTCCGCTCTATCCGCTTTCTTTCTCGTATGGTACAAGCTTCTTCCAGAATGGTGAAATCGATGCGTTCATAAAGGAAATGGATTCCAGGATGTATCAGATGAAGGAAAAGCATCATGCGGAACAAATAGCAACCGCTTAATTCCGGATCACCCGGACACTTCAGAAACGGACACGCAATGTCCGTTTTTCCATTTAAAAGCCGGCGAAAACAAGCCGGCTTCTTTCACGTTCTGTTCAGCTTCCCTGTCTGAACTGTTTCCGGATTACTGCAGCGTCAGTCTGCAAATTGATGATCCGACAGATAGATCCGTTCAAATTCCATCGCAGGAAGCGGACGCGAGAAATAATAACCCTGTACCAGTTCACACCCCTGCTTTTTCAGTTCTTCCAGCTGTGCTTCGGTTTCAACGCCTTCGGCAATAACCAGAAGTTTCAGATTCTTGGCAATGCCAAGGATCAGCGCAACCAGTTGCTTGTCCTTTTCATCCGTTTCGATATTCCGAATAAAGGTCTGATCCATCTTCAGAACATCGATTGGCATCGCCGACAGCATATTCAAGGAGGAATAACCGGTTCCGAAATCATCCATTTCCACTTCATATCCCTTTTTGCGCAGGTTTCCGACAACCTGAATGACCTGATCCGCATTTTCGGTATAGGCAGATTCTGTCACTTCGAGCTTAAAGGCTTCATGGTTCAGCTGATTCTTCGCAAGGATTCTTTCCAGCGTTTCTTCCAGCTGCGGATCAAACACATCGATGCGCGACAGATTGACGGAAACCGGAAGCGTGATGCCGTATCGGTCTTTCCATGCCTTGATCTGTTCAGCAACTTTCGTCCAGACATATTTATCAAGCAGACCAATCTGTCCGTTCTTTTCAAACAGCGGAATGAAATCTCCCGGAGGGATCATGCCAAATTCCGGATGTTTCCAGCGGATCAGAGCTTCTGCACTGACAAGTTTTGGCGGCTCCGCCTGAATATCATATTTGGGCTGATAATACACTTCGAACTCCTCAGCATCCAGGGCATGGCGAAGATCATGGATCAGCCGCTGTTCATAGCTTTCCCGCTCACTGACCGTTTCGTCATAGATGATCAGATGTTCTTTATAGTGACCGCGTGCCATCTTGCAGGCGGTACGGGCCCGATCAAACATCTGTTCCGGTTCCATCTTCTGCTGCCAAGGCATGACGCCCATCCGAAGCTGAATGATCGCATTGGGCAGAATCTTGTCCAGTCGTGTCTGAATCCGTTCAAACACACTTCGATAGTCTGTCATGTGATGGCAGTAGATATCAAAGCGGTCTGCTTCAAATCTTCCCCCGATGCCATGATTTTCTTCCGCGATCAGATGAATCTCATCTCCCAGTGTTCTGAGAACCTCATCTCCAAGATCCCTTCCGTGAAGTGCATTGATGGAGTGAAACTGTTCGATATTGAGAACAATGGCATCCATCGGCTGATCCGGGTGTTCCCGGTGCATGCGCTCCGCATACTGGAAAAAGTATTTGCGGTTATACAGTCCGGTAAGATCATCGGTTTCCGTGGCAGAAATCAGGCGGTTTGCGATTCGGACTGCTTTGATATTCTGAATCAGCAGATACAGAATCACCAGCAGTACAACACCCGCAATCGACAGAACAATTGCCAGATTATCGATCAGAAAGTCTTTCAGCGTCACTTTGGCATCTGCCGTAATATAGTACGATAATGCCTCATCCACGGAAGAATTGGGAACCATATTGGTAATCTTGGCCAGTATGGAATACAGTTCCGTCTTTCCTTTCTTGACCGCAAAACAATAATCCATTTCCACACCGATCGAGAGTGTGGTGAGAAGGTATTTTTCACATTTTCTCGCAATATTGTTGTATCGGTAGTTGCTTATGATCACACAGTCTGCACCGCCTTCTGAAACAGCTTTAAGACATTCATCCGTGTTCTCATAGTATTTCTTTTCCCAGGATGGAAAATGCTTTGAAAGGAATGCATCGTAGTTTGGGTTGCCTTTATTAACGGCGGCTACGACCGTTCTTCCTTCCGCAAAGATATTTGGATCCTTGATCCGGACGACCGCATACATTCCGGTATCGATAAGCGGAGGTGTCATGAACACATTCATCATCTCCGCTTCATACCCGCTGAGATTGGCAGGGAATACACAGTCCACTTCCCCTTTCTCCAGCGCTTTCATAGCATCATCTACTGTCGGATAAGCTGTCGCTTCAAAATCAATATGGGCATTCGGAATACAGTCTGATGCAAGATTCAGATAATCCTTTAATACGCCTGTCAGCTCTCCGGTTGTCTTGTCTTCCGTACAGAACGCGAGATAGTCATCCTGATAACCGACACGAATCGTTCCGTGATTCGCAAGCCAGTCGATCTCTTTTACCGAAAGAAACCCGTTTGCCCCGGTTCCACGGATATACTTTTCAAACATCTGCGAATTATAGAACCGGTTTTCATCCTGAATCCGGTTCATCGCAAAATCGAGATCTTCCAGAAGATCCGGACGGTTCTTATTTACTGCAAAATAGTAATCGGAAGAACCAATTTTATAGACTGGTACGGCACAGGACTGATCAAGGAAAGAATCAACCGTAACATAAGCATCCACTTCCCCTCTCTGAAGCATCGCCAGAGATTCTTCTTCCGAACAGGAAAGTTCTGCGATCTCAGTATGAACGCTGTTCTGATCTTCCCATTCTTTGTACAATCCAGCCTGAATGCTGCCATGACTTACACCGATCCTCTTTCCATTCAAGGTTGAATAATCGGTTGACGAGATATCTTCATTGTCCTTTGCCTTGAACAGGTAATACTCTT
>JAEEPV010000111.1 GCA_016284975.1 Solobacterium sp. | reverse complement strand
CTTGGAATTGAGCCGTATCATCTGTGGTAAGATGAAAATGATCCTTCCAACGGGGATGTAAAAGAAGGTGTTCCCCTGCAGCCGGATTATGAACAGCAGAAAGCGGTATTTCAGGAATTTGTGAAGCGTTATCCGAACATCCGTTGCATCGCAAGACATGTACGGTATGCATATTCCGGAAGTGAGAACAGTCTGAAAGCATATCTCTGGTATGAAGGACAGACTTATGAAAGCAAAATGTTCACGTTTAATATTCTGGATCGGGTCGGCGGCGGAGATGCATTTGCCAGCGGACTCATCTATGCAATGATGAACGGATACGAACCGATCGATATGGTTAATTTTGCGGTTGCCAGCAGTGTGATCAAACATACGATCCACGGAGATGGAAACATTACAGATGATGCACAGATGATCCGGAATCTCATGAATATGAATTATGATATTAAGCGATAACACCCGATATCCACTGGGATGAGGATACGTAAAAAACCATCTCTTCCTGTACCTATGGAGTAAGAGGAATGATCCAGGAGGCAGATTTGATGAGCCGGCTGTAAGCCTCTTATGAATTACGGTTGGTGAGAAGAAGGAGTAAATATCAGGAAAAAACTATGAGTAAGAAACGAATACCTACGAAAGCAGAAGAACAGAATCTGAAAAGCAAACTGTCATTTATCATTGTGATTCTGATGGTACTGAGCCTCACCATGTGCAATACGGGAGGGAACAGAGAAGAAGAGGAAAAATCGACGGGAAGCGGGGAAGACACCTCGTTTCGGCTATCGGATTCCACTGATTGTTTCTGACATTTAAATCAATATAGTTCAGGCCGGTAATGAAATGCCGGTCTTTTAGTTGCCTTCCTCAGCCTGGTTTCTGCATGGATTTTCAAATCCGGCAGCGTATATAATTGTGAAAAAGCATTACCGGAGAGAAGGAGATAACAATGGAAAAGAAAGAATTAGAGATGAATGAATTGGAATCCGTCAGCGGAGGCACGACGGAACAGACGAAGGAGATCGTCGATCTTTACAATAAATATAATCCTGACAACCCATCAAGAGGCTTTAGCCCCGTAGTTGAACGCTGGCTTTGGGATGTAATGGGCTGTAGCTATGATGGGCCGGAGCGTCCGACCGCGCACATCGGGAAATACATGAATCAGTATATAGTTCCGGGCAGTGGTTTAATGAATCACAAGGAATTTATAAAAATTCTGAACAGAAAGATTACGGAACGCTACGGTTGATTAAAACAAAAGCTGTATAGTAAAACTGGCCCTGTAATATATAGGATATTGACAGTTCTGATGTCCTAACATGGACCGGTTTTTCTTTGAAGGAACAGCGGTTTGCAGGCGCTGTCAGAGACGATAAAGCAAATTCTCATTCTCAGTCGCCTGCCGTATCCTGGTTTCTGCGTGGATTTTCAAATCCGGCAGCGTATATAATTTCGAAAAACATTACTGAACAGAAGGAGATAACAATGGAAAAGAGAAAATTAGAAATGGATGAATTGGAATCCGTCAGCGGAGGCTCAGAGAGAGAGGTTCAGGAGCTCGTTGATCTTTATAATCAATATAATCCTGACGCCCCATCGAGAAAACTTACCCCTAAGGTTGAACGCTGGATTTGGGGTGTGATGGGCTATGATTTGGATAAGAAATATCAATGGGGTGAAAAGTTTCCGCACATATATCTGGGGAATTACAAGAATTTTTATGACGTTCCAGATGCTGGTGTAATAGATCATAAGCAATTCATGAAGCTTCTGAACCAGAGGCTTGCGGAACGTTAGAGCTGATAATAAATCGTCAGAGAGTGAAAGACCACTGAAAAAACAGTTCTCTGAAACGCAGTAATTATTTACAAGGAAGTATTATGAAATGATTCTTAAGTACTTCCTTGTTTTTGTGAAAATCAGAAATATTCCTTTATTTACTTCAATTTGTTTAAAAGAAGGACAGATTGAAATCGATTGATAAAGATTTACAGATATCAAGCGTGGAAATGAGTTCCTTTCAACGTAAAAAATAGTGTGAAAGTCAGAGAGGCGGAAGGAGACAACAATAATGATTTCAAAAAAAGAATTGAACGATGACGAATTAGAAAATGTTGACGGTGGTTATTTGTATCCGGACAAAAGTAGATTCAAATGGCAGGTAATCGACGACAAAGACGGACGTGTCCTTGAAGAGTTCAATTATAGGAATCAAGCCGAATTCGCGGCACAGCGTTACTGGAAAGTGTCTACCGAAGATATCGATTATAAAGATCTCTGCAAGCTCAGAGGAGTACCACACTATTTCTCAAGCTAGAAGATAGTTCTTATCTTTGACAGATAATCGATAAATGCTGAAAAAATTAAAGAGAACCTTGCGTCAGTATGCAGGGCTCTCTTTTTTCTGACTTTAAAAATTAACGATGAATCCCGGGCGCGACGATATGAGACACATCAATCATTATTGGTTTTTTTCCAGTTCGAGCTGTTTTGCCTTTACTTCGTCCGCTGTGACCGTTACGATCGTCGGATGTTTTCCTTCCACCTTTGCGTAAACCGTATCATAGCATTGAATGAAATAGCTGATACATTCGGAAATATCCGTGAACAGTTTACTGGAATCGTGTTTCCTGGGAAAGGGACTGTCTGATTCCCCGCCATACGGAAGAGCGTGATTGGACTGATTGCGGATATGGCCGACACGAATAAAGGCAGTCATCAGATCTTCGAGCGCTGCAGGAATCTCCCACTTCAACGTACTTTGTGCGTAAGTGGGGGAGGTTCAATATTCCTTAAAAAAGTTCTGAGTTACAGCCTATATCATCTTCCTGCATGAATGAAAAACTGAAACGGTAATGAGATATTGGCATATAATTAATATTAGTTTTTCCAGGAAGGGGCTATTTGCACAATCTGCATGAATGAGAAGCGGATCACAAGATGGGCGTTTATCATCGTCATTATCAGTTTTCTGACGTCGACGATCGTTTCATTGTGGTCGCTTCACATCATGGCCCAGCATAATCAGCGGGAATTAAGCAAAGTACTGACCGCACAGATCTATGATGTGATTGAAGGAGAACTTTCCGATCCGATTGTAGTCTCCAAGACCATGGCCAATGACAGTTTTCTGATTGAGGAACTGCAAAACGAGACAGGTACCGAGGAAAGCGTCGTGGCAGCACAGATGAAGAAGTACCTCAACGGGATTCAGAACGGTTTGAATTATGAAGCAGCGTTTGTTGTTTCCGAACGCACCAGACGCTACTACACACCGGATGGCATAAACAAGATCATTGATCCGGAACATTATGAGTATGACCGCTGGTACAGCAGGTTTGTTGACAGCGGACAGGAATATGATCTGGATGTCGACAGCGATGAATTCTCCCAGGATGCCTGGACGGTATTTGTCAACTGCCGGATGAATGATGGCAATGGAAAGATGCTTGGCGTATGCGGTGTCGGCGTGCGCATGACCAGCAGCCAGGAACTGTTTTACAATCTGGAAAAAGACTATAACGTACGGATCCGTCTGATTGATGAAAATCACCTGGTGCAGGTTGATATCGATGAAGATAACATTGAAAATGCCTATCTGGATGAGATCGATCTGAAGGATATCAGACCGAATGAATACCGCTATCAGAAGCTCGGCAATGGCCGTATCGCAGTTACACGTTATATTGACGGCCTTGGCTGGTATCTGGTCGTACAGAGTGACGGAACCAATGAACAGTCCCAGTTTCTGAGTGTTATTCTGCTGAACATCGCAGTGTTCCTGCTGATCATGCTGATACTGTTCCTGGCGATCCGGATCATTGCGAACCGTACGATTTCACTGACGAATGCCTCACTGACCGATGAACCGACCGGACTGTATAACCGCAGGGCATTTGAAGAAGAAAAAACCAGGCTTCAGAACAAAGCACTGGATAAAGATTTTGTATATCTGATTGCAGATGTTAACGGCCTTAAGACGGCCAATGATACGCTGGGCCATTCGGCAGGCGATGAACTGATCAAAGGTGCCGCAGATACCCTGAAGAACTGTTTTGGCAAATACGGAACGATTTACCGGATCGGCGGAGATGAGTTTGCGGTAATGATGCATGTCTCAAAAGAAGAGCTGGAACAGCTGAAGAAGAAATTCGAGGAAGAAACCTCTTCCTGGCATGGCAGGCAGGTCGATGAATTAGCAGTTTCCTGCGGATATGCGGGGACAGAGGAATTCCCGTCGGAGAATATCTCGGAACTCAGTGCGATCGCAGATGAGCGGATGTATGCGGCGAAAGAGGAATACTATCTGTCTTCCGGGAAGGACCGCAGAAAACACTGATCAGCTGATCTGTTTCAGATAGTCTGCCGGTACCGCTTCCGTCAGCCAGACACCGTTGCGGGAACGGTAAAACGGAATGCCGCTGCGGGCCATTTCGCCGGCGAGCACCAGAAAGACCACCGGCTTTCCATGGCGCTGACCAACGGTTCGGGCAGTCGCGGTATCCGAAGAAAGATGAACATACAGACGTGTCTTTGGCACCAGCCCCTGCTGGAGGATCGAAGGCACGTATTTTTCTCCCGTTCCGTGATAAAGCACTTCCGGCGGTTCACATTGTTCGAGTTCAACATCGACCGGAATGGAATGTCCCTGGTTTGCCCGGATCTTCGTATGGTCCTCGTTAAAGGAATAACGCTGTTTTGCGTCATTCGCGGCAATTCTCTCCAGGATTTCCATGGAAAAAGGACGGCTTTTTGAAATTCCTTCGATCAGTTCTCTGACATCTGCCCATCCGTGTTGATCGAGCGTGATGCCTATGACTTCCGGACGGTGTCTCAGAATCAGACTGAGAAACCTGCTGGTACTGGAATCATCATTCATATATCTGCCTCTTCCGGTATTATATCGAAGCAAAGCGTTCAGAATACAGATTGGGTGTACAATATAAAGCATCTGATAAAGGGGGAGTTGAATCATGAAACAATCATCCACAAAAACAATTGTCGCTACGGGTTTAGGCGCTGCACTGTTCATGGTACTGTTCATGTTTGTGAAAGTACCTTCACCGGTACCGGAAACCAATCTGCAGATCGCTTATGGTGTATCCGCATTCTTCGCAGCGCTGTTTGGTCCGTTATGCGGATTTCTGGTCGCATTCATCGGCCATGCGCTGAATGACTTCATCGCTTACGGTTCACCATGGTGGTCCTGGATCATCGCATCCGGTATCTGTGCAATGGTTACCGGATTTGGACAGTCAAAGATTGCGCCGCGCGTGGAAGAGGGAATCTTCGGCAAGGAAGAACTGAAGGTATTCGGGCTTTACACTGCAATCGGACAGGCACTTGCATGGCTGATTGTTGCGCCGATGCTGGATATCTTACTGTACAAGGAGCCGGTCAATCTGGTATTTACACAGGGTGCCATTGCGTTTGTGATGGATCTGCTCTGCGCCGTTATTATCGGAGCACTGCTGCTGAAGGCATATGCCTCCACAAGAACCGGTAAAGGCACACTTACAAAAAACGACTAATCAGAAGAAACTTGCATTCCATGGAATAGAAAAGCAGATTCCATGAACTGACCCATTGAAAATGGACGGTTCAAAAAAAGCAGGAAGTATTCCTCCTGTACTATTAAGGTACAGGAGGATTTCTTTATGGCAAAGAAAGGAACGAAACATAAAAAGTATTTACCAGAATTCAAGAAAGAGGCAG
>JAEEPV010000110.1 GCA_016284975.1 Solobacterium sp. | reverse complement strand
CTCTTCCGCTGCGGTTTGTACTTCTGCAGCAGTTTCTTCCTTCACTTCTGCCGGAGTTTCGACCGGAATTTCTGCCGGTGTCTCTGTTGCTTCAGGCTCTATAACTGCTTCCGGAGTTTCTTCAACTGGTTCCGGTACAGGTTCTGCTGCAACAGATTCTGCTTCCTGAGCCACTTCTTCCGAAGACTCCTTCAAAGTCGTTTCTTCAGCGACTTCCGGCAATTCTTCCGCTGACGGTTCCGTTTCCGCGGACTCTTCTTTGACTTCTTCCTGCGGCTTTAGTTCTTCGGCCGATTCCGGTTTGACCTCCGGTTCCGCCGGAACTTCTGCCGGATGAATGGAAATGTTCTGCTGGCCAAGGAATTCCGTACAGGTATTCAGCTCTTCATCAATCAGACTGTAATATGCTTCTGCGGACTCATCATATTCTTTCTTGCAGCGGCTGTCTGCGGTAAAGCGGATTTCATCGACTGCAGCAGTTGTCTTTGCGGTAATCTCATTCAGGACATTCGAGACGGATGACAGCATGGAATAAATCGTAAACTCACGCTGTGCCAGATCATCGATTGCCTGAATGCTTTCCGGATCGATCGGAACACGATTGGCTCGCAGTTCCGTTTCATAGAGACGGTAGGCACCATTGGTTCCGGTCAGCTGGGTGCAGCGGCCGGTCACCAGATATTCATAGATCTTGGATACTGCAACGATATCAAGGTATTTCGGGAATACAAACATGATAGCCTGCAGATCCGTTTCGATCTGATATGCCTTCTTCAGAAGTTTTTTATTCTTCTCGATCTCGTCATCAAACATATTCTTGATGCGAACCGGACTGGAATTTTTCAGTGTATCTTCCGTATAGAACACCGGGTTTTCCGAATGGAGCTTGGTCTCGGCCATGCGAAGCTTCAGTTCTTTCAGTTCCTCTACCTTGGCGCTGATCTCAGGATCTGAGAACCAGAGATCTTCTTCCTTCTTGAAGATTTCCTGCTTTTTCTTTTCATATTCCTCACAGGCTTTCTTATAAGCCTCGACATCTTCGTTATACTTCAGGAGTGCATCGTGATACGCTTTGCGTTCTTCTTCATATTTTCTGCGCAGGGCATCATTTTCTTCCGTTACCTGTTTCCTGTTAAAAAGACCAGGCTGACGGTATTCCGGCTCCTTCGGAGCTGTCACATCCGGTTTATGGGGTTCTACCGGGTAGACCATATCATAGGCACTCTCCCAGTCTTCCCGTATATGAAAAGCCGTGGCTTTTTCAAGCCGGTCAATGGAGATCGCAAGACTGTTTCTGGTTTTCTCCAGCTCAATCATTACGGTCTCTTCTGTCTTGCTCGTAGAGTTGACGTAGTCCCGGTTGTTGATGACATGATCCATGAGAAGATCAAACAATCTTGTCTCCAGCATTTGAATATCCGTCTTGATATTCAGGAGCATCTTAAAATACTTGGTCAGATCCACATCCGCCTGTTTGGCAAATCCAATCGCGGCTTTCTTCACACCCTCCCGGCATTCCGTGATGATGTTTTCATACTCCTTCTGCGCTTCCAGACGGTCTTCCTGCGAGATGTAAACGTTTAGCTCCCGCTTTTCAAGTTCGGTAAATGAACCCTTGCCAAGCGGACTGTCGGAAAGAATGTACCAGGTATGATTGCTGTCGACATAATCATCCCATCTGCCGTCAATAAAAGTGGTAGGCAGTCTTCCGATCCGGTTGAACATTACATCGCCATGGCAGGTGGAACAGATGATCTTTTCTGCGCCTTCTTCGAGAGTCTTGGTTGCGATCGTAACATTGTCATAGCGCATGTTTGCCATAACATTCAGAAATGAGGTATAGGCACGGTAACGGATGACATTCCCGTAATCTTCCCGGGCAAGAAAATCTGAAAAATCCGATTCCAGAAAATCAACCGGCTGCGGAGAATCGTAGAAGCCAAGCTGTTCGATGGATTTGAGAATATTCCAGGCAGCTTCCCCGTTTACTTCGGGTATGGCAGCACCATACAGAAGCTGTCCGCACTTTTTACATTTATATAAATCGCCCATCCTGAATTCTCCTTGACTGTTGCATTGTTTTCATTATATCAGTACTTTTCTATGTTACCAATGACTGAATGCCCGCATCATAGGTGACGATTAAGGGCAGGAAGCTGCTCACGGTCTAATTTGAAAAAAAAGACTATGCCCTTTTTATGACTGTTGGTAGTTTTTAATAAAAGCAGGTCGTACCACTCTATGGAATGCGCAGATTCCATAATCCGGCTGCGGCCTGCCCCTCTTTACTGTCCGCTTACACAACGGGCAGTTTTTTCATGAATCAATCCGGTGTACGAATAATCCGCTCAGCAACTTAGGTTCAAACCAGGTGGATTTCGGAGGCATGATCCGGTGTTCATTCGCCACCGCCAGCAGGTCCTCAATCGCAGTCGGATATAACAGAAAACCGACCCCTTCCATATATGTATCCGCAAGGTTTTCAATCTCTTCCAAGGCATCTTCTCCGCCGACAAAAACGATCCGCGGATCCCGCCTGGGATCCTGAATGCCAAGTACCGGTGCCAGCAGATGCTCCTGCAGGATGGAAACATCCAGACGGGAAATACTGTCCTTTTCATCATAGAGATTCGCACGGGGCTGAATGGTGTACCACGTATTCCCCAAGAGCATTCCAAGCGAATGCCTTCCTCTGGGAAGCTGTTCTCTGGTTTCTGTCACCGTAAAGTTTTCCTGAATCTGTTTCAGAAACGCTTCCTGACTCAATCCGTTCAGATCTTTTACAAAGCGATGATAGCCAAGCATTTCAAGATCCTCTGCCGCAAATGCAACCGCCATGAAGCGTCCTGCTTCCTCATTATCACCTGCTTGTCTCTCTTTCGCAGCACGACAGCTGGAAGCTGCCCGATGATGCCCGTCTGCGATATACAAAACCGGAATTGTTTCGAACAGCTGTTTAACGGCTTCGACCTCTTCCGCTGAGGAAATGACCCATACCTGATGGCGCACTCCATTCTGAAAAAAGTCATACACCGGTTCTCTCTGACAGATCGATTCGATCAGTTCTGTTTCCTGTTTTGTTTTTTCAAACGCGAGAAATACCGGTCCGGTCTGTGCCTTCGTCACAAGAATATGACGGGTCCGGTCATCCTCTTTCTCCGGTACCGTCAGTTCATGACGGCGGATCACGCCCTCATCATATTGCCGGCAGAGCACGGTTCCGACAAATCCGGTCTGAACATGTGTATCAGTACTCTCCCGGTACAGATAGTAGCAGTTGCGATTATCCTGAATCATAGTGCCGTTCTGCAGCAGCTGTTCCAGATTCGCTCCGGCCAAGTCATAGACCTCAGTGCTGTAAGGATCCGTATCGTCCGGAAGGTCGATTTCCGAACGGATTACATGAACAAACGATTCAGGGTTTTCCGCAAGATTGCGGGCCTGCTCTGTATTCAGTACGTCATACGGCAGACAGGCAACGCTCTCTGCTTTGCCTTCTGCAGGACGTATCGCGCGAAATGGGTAGAATTCAGCCATATCAGATATTCTCTCACAAAAAAGGGACTTTCGTCCCTCAAATTTTCAGTACGTATGTACCTTTGACCACTTTTCGAATTCTTCATCCGTTGCAAGTACGGAATGGGTATCCGACATCTTGTGGAGGTGTCCCTTCGTATAGTCGACACCCTCTTTTTCCTTGTCGTACTCAACGGCGATCCGTTTCTTCTCAACTCTGGGGTTGGGATGCGGAATCGCACTGAGCAGCGATCTTGTATACGGGTGAACCGGGTTATCGAAGATTTCATCTGTTGTACCAGTCTCGACGATATGACCCAGATGCATGACGCCGATCCGATCCGAGATATACTTGACCATCGAAAGATCGTGGGCAATAAACAGATACGTTGTTCCGAGTTCATCCTGAAGGTCTTTCATCAGGTTGACGACCTGCGCCTGAATTGAAACGTCGAGTGCGGAGATTGCTTCATCCGCAATGACCAGTTTCGGATTCATGACCAGCGCTCTGGCAATTCCGATACGCTGACGCTGACCGCCGGAGAACTGATGCGGATAACGTGTCGCATGTTCTCTGGAAAGACCGACTTTGTCGATGATCGCATAGACCTTGTCTTCCAGATCTTTCTGATCCTTGTAGAGATGATGAATCTCAAGGCCCTGGGCAATGATCTCCTTGACCTTCTTACGCGGGTTCAGACAAGCCATCGGATCCTGAAAGATCATCTGCATATTTGTCCGAAGGTACCGCTCATCTTCTTTGGTCATCTTTCCGCTGATGTCATGACCGTCAAAGATGATCTTTCCGCCAGTCGGATCATAGAGACGGATCAGCGCACGGCCGGTCGTAGATTTTCCGGAACCGGACTCGCCGACAAGACCATAGGTCTCTCCGGGATAGATATCAAAGCTGATGCCGTCGACTGCCTTGGTCGTATAGGTGGAGCTGATGCGGAAATACTGTTTCAGTCCTTCCACATGAAGCAGAGGTTCTGCATTGAAATCAGGCATTGTCATCCAGAATTCCCTCCTTCCTCATCTTCTCCATTCTGTCTTTCAGCTGTTCCGGCATCTCAACCTTTGGTGCGCGCGGATCACAGAGCCAGGAAGCGACACGATGCTGGCCGCCGACATCATACATCGGAGGTTCAGCCTCGTAGTCGATCTTCAGTGCAAACGGGTTGCGCGGTGCAAACGCATCACCGGTAACCTTTTCGAGCAGGTTCGGCGGTGTTCCAGGAATCGCAAACAGTCGTTTGGAATTGGTATCGGTATCCGGCATGGAAGCCAGGAGGCCCCAGGTATACGGATGACGTGGATCATAGAAGATCTCATCGATGTTGCCCTTTTCAATGATGCGGCCGGCATACATGACATCCACGTAGTCAGCAACCTTGGCAACAACGCCGAGGTCATGTGTGATGTAGATAACCGCAAAGTTGCTTTCTGCCTGGATCTCCTTGATCAGCTCTAGGATCTTGGCCTGAATCGTAACATCGAGTGCGGTCGTAGGTTCATCACAGATCAGAATATCCGGTTCGCATGCCAGCGCGATCGCGATAACGACACGCTGACGCATACCGCCGGAGAGCTCATGCGGATACTGCTTGAAACGTTTCTGCGGGTTTTCAATACCAACTTTCGCCAGCAGATCAAGTGCCTTCTGCTTTGCCTGTGCTCTGGAAAGCTTCAGATGCAGCATCATGCCTTCCATGATCTGCTTGCCGATTGTCATGGTCGGGTCAAGCGAAGTCATCGGATCCTGGAAGACCATGGCAATATGCTTGCCGCAGAAACGGTAACGGATCTCCTTCTGTGTCAGCCTTGTCATGTCGACGGTTTCCTTTTCTCCTTTTTCATTAATAAAGGTATAGTTGATGGAACCACTGTCGATATGACCGTTGTTGGCAAGAATTCCCATGATCGTCTTAACGGTTACCGATTTACCGGAACCGGATTCACCGACGATTGCGATCGTCTCACCCTTAAACAGGTCCATACGCACGCCGCGGATGGCATGTACCGTACCGCTTGCGGTATCAAAGCTGATGTTCAGATCACGGATTGACAGTACGCGATCATTTAAATCTTTAGGTGATGGCATAACTGTCCTCCTTTACATCTGTTTCATGCTCGGGTCAAACGCATCGCGCAGACCGTCCGCAAACAGGTTGAAGCTCAGCATCAGAAGCGCAAGTACGATAACCGGTGCCGCAATCTGATACGGATGAATCGTAAGTGATTTGTAGCCGTCTGAGATCAGGGAACCAAGGGAAGCCTGCGGCGGCTGAATGCCGAGACCGACAAAGCTCAGGAAGGCTTCGGTAAAGATCGCATTCGGGATGGAGAACATCGCCATGATAACCAGCTGACCAAAGATGTTCGGCAGGATATCCTTGAAGATAATCGAGAAGTCCTTGGCACCGAGTGTCTTGGAGGCAAGAATATACTCACTCTCCTTGAGCTTGAGTACTTCCGCTCTGGAGATACGGGCCATGCCGATCCAGCCGGTGATCATGAGTGCGAAGATGATGGATGCGATTCCCGGAGGAAGCACAAGACCAAGCAGTGTAACAATGACAAGAGTCGGAATGCCGTTGAGGATTTCCGCAAACCGCTGCATGATCATATCAACCTTGCCGCCGAAGTAACCGGAGATCAGACCGTAGGACATACCGATTACGATATCAATGATGACCGCAACAAATGCGACCAGCAGTGAAATACGGGTTCCCTGCCATACACGGGTGAACATGTCACGGCCGTCGTAGTCGGTACCAAACCAGTAGTTCACATCGGTAACACCTTTGGATGCGTAGACATCAATACCTCTTTCAACACCACCGAAGATTCCCGGAATCTTTGGCGGAAGATTCTGATGTTCGATGATGATCGTGTCATAGGAATGACCCGAGATCATCGGACCGATAATTGCCATTAAGGCAATGATGAAGATAATGACAAAACCAACCAGGGCGCCTTTGTTCTTGGAGAAATGACTCCATACATCACGCCAGTAGGAAGTTGTCTTGTACGCCTTGTCGCTGAGACGCTCGCCCTGCTGTACAAAGACAAAATCTTCTTCCGAATAACCGTCTCCCAGCAAAGGATCATGTGTTTTCAATACTTCACTCATATCAAGCACTTCCTTTCGCAACACGGATACGCGGATCGATAATGCCGTAGAGCACGTCAACAATCAGCATCATGGCAATATACATTGCGGAATAGACAAATGCACAGGCAACAACAACGTTGTAGTCGTTATTCTGAATCGCCTGTACCATCAGCATGCCGATGCCCGGAATACCGAACACTTTCTCAACGACCATCGAACCGGTCAGCAGGTTGACCAGAATCGGACCCATGATCGTAATGATCGGAATCAGTGTATTCCGCAGCGCATGCCGGAATATCAGAGCACTCTGGCGGACGCCCTTGGCCTCAACCAGAAGAATATATTCAGAGTTAAGTACATCAATCATTTCCGAACGGGTGAAACGGGAAATGTTCGCCGTCGGAAACATCGCAAGTGCGATCGTCGGAAGTATCATCGACGCCGCAACATTACGGGAGTTGTAAAGGATCGGTGTGAGTTTCAAAACAAACCCGATGTAATAAGCAAGCAGTAATGCGAAAACATACGATGGAACACTGACGCCGATGATCGAAATAAACGAACACAGCGTATCGATCCAGGTATTGTGATTCAGTGCAGCTGCAATGCCCAGCAAAAGACCGAGCACGGTTCCAAGCGCCATCGCTCTTGCGCCGATCCGGATTGAAAGCCACAGCGGGCCTTTCACCAGTTCTGATACCGCCTTGTTTTTACTGATGACATACGAAACACCAAGATCACCTTTCAGCATTGACGTAAAGTATTTCCAAAAACGTACAAAGAACGGCTGATCCAGTCCATACTTCGCATACAGAAGCGCTCTCTGCGTCTCTGTCAGCTTTTCATCATTAAACGGACTGCCCGGCATCTTATCCAGCATCAGAAACAGAACGAACACGATCACGATGAGCGTTCCGAGACTGACCAGCACACGCTTCGTAATATATTTTGACATTGTGTGGTCCTCCTCTTGTAAATTCGAAGAAAGACAGGCACAACAGAGCGTTGCCGCTCTGTCATGCACTGTCTAGCAATTCTGGTATAAAACCAAACGGTGATTAAGACTTACTTCTTGTAAACGTGTCTGTAATCATCAACACCAGCACTGTGGAAGTTTACATTCTCAACAGCTGTGTTGATCATCATAGCGCCGCCGTTCTGGTAAATAGGAATGACTGCGAAGTCTTCCGCAACCATGACGCGCTCTGCCTCAACGAGGTCAGCCCAACGCTTAGCGGAATCCGTTGCATCTTCACCCTGAGTTGCCTTGAGAACGAGTTCATCATAGACCGGTGAGTTGTAACGACCCTGGTTGTTGGAAACGTTCGTGGAGAGGAACAGATCCATGTAAGTCTGCGGGTCAGCATAGTCCGGGCCCCAACGTGTGAGACCGAGTTCATACTGCTGGTCCTTCATGAGCGCAAGACGCTCTTTCTTCGGCTTGGAGTTCAAAGTAACTGTGAGACCCGGGCAGTTTGTCTGGAACTGCTGCTGCAGGTTCTCTGCGACTGCCTTGGAAGCCTCGGAGTCTTCGAACATGAGCTCGAGTGTTACGTCTCCGCCGAGTTCTTCAACTGCTGCTTTATAGCACTCAGCTGCCTTTTCAGGGCTGTACTCAGTGAGAACGCCTGCTGTTTCACGGAAATCCTTGCCATCCGGACCTGTAGCCAGTTCAACCGGGATTTCACCTTCTGCAGCGATGGAACCATCCTTGAGAACATCGTTGGCGATGGACTCACGGTTGATTGCATAATGCAGAGCCTTACGGAGGTTGAGGTTCTGGAGTCTGTCAACAGTCATGTTGACCGGAATGTACCACAGGTAGCCCTGCAGACGGTTTGTGAAACCCGGTTCATCCTTATACATATCGACCTGTTCACCCTGCAGCTTGACTACGTCGATGTTGCCGGACTGGTACTCAAGCAGAGCGGACTGTGTATCCTGCTGGAAACGGAATACAACGGTTTCAACTGCATCCGGATCCTGGTTGAAGTAATCCGCACGCTTTGTGAACGTGTAGGAGTTACCCTGCTCCCAACCGGTCATGTTGTACGGACCGCAGTAGATCATGTTGTCGACACCGAGAGCAAACTGATCACCCTGGGACTCGAAAAATTCCTTGTTGAGCGGGAAGAAGCTCGGGAAAGCCATGAGGCCAAGCAGGAAGTCGCACGGAAGTGTCAGTGTAACTTCGAATGTCTTGTCATCAACAGCCTTTACGCCCAGCGCATCAAGAGCCTTTTCACCAGCGTTCACTTCTGCAGCGTTTACGACATGAATGGTGTCGAGAATGAACGCATACTCGGAAGCGATTGCCGGATCGTCAAGACGCTGCCAGCCGTAAACGAAGTCGTTTGCGGTAACAGGTGTGCCGTTGGACCATGTTGCGTCCTCAGCAATGTGGAATGTGTACACAAGACCATCATCACTGACATCCCAGCTCGTAGCGAGCTCAGGTACCGGTGTACCAGCCTTATCCAGAGAGGTAAGACCGGAGTAGCACATCGACTGCATGATGAAGGAGTTTCCATCCGTAGCGATGTGGTGGTCCATCGTGTTGAGGTCAGCGTCGAACGCTACAACAACTTCACTTGCAGCACCGGAAGCTGTAGTATCTGTACCGGTATCGGTACCTGCAGCCGGTGTTCCTGCATCGGTGGCTGTTCCGCATCCGACGAGCATCGCTGTAGCCAGAGATGCTGCGAATAGCTTTCTGAAATTCATAGTTCAGTATTTCCCCCTTTCAGAAACATAACAAAATTTTACCGAATGAAATTTTCTCTTGCAAGTAAAAATTTCATTAGTTTTACACGCATATGAAAATGTTTGTAATTATTGATGAAAACTTTTTCATTTATGGGGTTTCACAGAAAAAGCCGCACAGATCCGCGGCTTTCCATTGTCCTGAAGTCAGAATTCAGATTGCTTTGATGAGAGTTGAGAGCTTCGGCATCATCTGCTGTTTTCTGGAAATGATGTTTGGATCAAATCCGCTGTGCTCATCAAACTTCGTTTCGATCATGTCATAAATGACTTTGGACAGCGGTCCATAGAAGACAAACAGCGAGCCCTCGCCCATCACATCCGTAAACAGCATGACCAGAAGATCGAGCTTCATCTTCTCCTGCTCAGCCTTTACGGTCTCCTTGAACTCGGGCAGGATCTTCTGCACCTCTTCCATGTGGCTGTAGTTGGTCTGACCGATTGCGAATTTATAGCTGCCGACCTCATAGCTCTTCAGGTCGCGGTTGAGGATTTCCTGCATACTGCTGTCTTTCAGGG
>JAEEPV010000109.1 GCA_016284975.1 Solobacterium sp. | reverse complement strand
GCAGAAGTGGTTGAGGTCACCTGTTCGGAAGAAGAATCCATTGAGATGCTGGCGGAGGGGAAACTGGATGCGTTTGTCACGATGGATTTCTACGGGGATTCAAATCGGGCTGTACCAGTCTGTAAGATCGGATCTTAGGAATTCTATTTTGTAGTAAACAAAGACCGGCCGGATTTGTTAGCGGAATTGGATGCGGCGATGAGCCGGATTCAAGATGAAAACAGCTATTATAATGAACAGCTGCATAATAAATATTTCAGCGGTTCATCAACCGAGCGGTATTTTACGACGGAAGAATTAGCGTGGCTTAACGGCCATGATACGATCCGGGTCGGGTATCAGGATCATTCTCTTGCCTTCTGCGCAACCGATGAAAACGGAAATCTGACCGGAGCACTGAAGGATTATCTTTCCTATGCTTCAGAAGCGATGGAAAATGCGGAAGTCCATTTTGAGGCCGTTTCTTATCCGACTGCGGCAGCAGCGATGGAGGCATTGAAGAATGGTGATATCGACTGCATGTTTCCTGCGAATCTCACAGACTATGACAGCGAGACAGAAGATGTTGTTATGTCTCCGGCAATTATGCGTACGGAGATGGATGCGGTCTTCCGTGCCGCGGCACAGAAGGAATTTCTCCGCAAGGCGGAAGTGAACGTCGCAGTCAACGAGGGGAATACCAACTATGATATGTTTCTGGCGGATCATTATCCCGTCTGGAAACGGCTTTATTTCAGGGATACGCCGGCCGGACTGGATGCGGTTGCGGCAGGAGAGGCAGACTGCGTTATTATCAGCAACTACCGCTTCAGCAATATTACAAAACAGTGCGAAAAACTGCACCTGACGACGGTTTATACCGGAGTCGACATGGATTACTGTTTTGCGCTGCGGGAAGGGGATACCACGTTGTATTCCGTTATTTCCCGCGTGGTCAGAGCCGTGCCGGAATCCGTCGTTAACGCATCACTGACTTACTATTCCACAGAAGATGTAAAAATGAGTTTTCTCGATCTGATCCGGGAAAATCTGTTTCTGGTCATGACCGTGATTTCACTCACTCTGCTGGTGATCCTGATTCTGCTTCTTCGCTATATCAGGGCAGAGAAAAAGGTGATGGAAGAAGAGCATATGGTGAAAGATCTGAATCGGAAAGCATTTGTGGATGCACTGACTTCGGTGCGGAACAAAGCGGCCTTCTATGAGTATATCGATAACCTGCAGGAACAGGTGGACAGTGAAGAACTGAAGGACTTTGCGATTGGTATCTTTGACTGTGATGACCTCAAGCAGATCAATGATCAGAACGGACATGACAAAGGGGATATTTATCTGAGAACAGCGAGCCAGCTGATCTGCCGCATCTTCACACACAGCCCTGTTTTCCGAATCGGCGGAGATGAGTTTGCAGTGATTCTGCAGAACGATGACTTTGAGAATCAGGAAGAACTGGCAAAGACATTTGAACAGGCACAGAAAGAAGTGACTGCCTCTGCCGGACATAAATGGGAAGAGGTTCAGGTGATGCTCGGAATTGCCGTATACGATCCGGATACCGATCATTCCGTGACGGATACATTTCGCCGTGCCGATAAGATCATGTATGAAAACAAGCGGCGCAGAAAGAAGGAGTCCGAGAAATAAAATTGTACCTTTTCAGACAAAAAACATGGTTGTATTTGATTGGGCACCGTGTTAGTATACTCAAAGAAATCTTTAATTCGGCACTGAGAGGCCGGCAAGATGAACAGACGAAAACAGAAAAACTATGTCAGGGATCTTGCGGCCGCGCGGGATCCTTTTTTCAGGAGAATGCCGAACGGATTTCACAGGAGGATAGAATGTATGAAACTCATGTATGAAGTTGAAGACCGGCCTAAGCTGACGCAAACACTGGTGTTCGCTTTCCAGCAGATGATCGCCATCATGGCGGCAACATTGCTTGTGCCGATGCTGATGTCAAGCTTCACGACCGGCGATGGCGGAAACGTATTCTTTGATCCGGCTGCCGCACTGTTCGGCGCAGGTATCGGTTCTCTCGTATATATCTTCTTTACTCAGAAAAAGAGCCCTGTATTCCTTGGAAGTTCATTTACATTCCTGGGTGCGTATGCGGCAATTCTCGGACAGAACTATGGTTACTGGGGGGTAATCTTAGGTATTCTGTTTGCGGGTCTTGTCTATGTTGTGATTGCTCTGGTTATCAAGGCAGTCGGCAGTGACTGGGTCAACAAGCTCATGCCGGCAGTCATCATCGGTCCGATTGTTGCGCTGATTGGTCTCTCGCTCTCCGGGACTGCAACATCCTGGATGGCAACCAACGGTGGTGATCGGTACAGTCTGATTACGATTCTCGTTGGTGTCATTACCTTCATGGCAATCGTTGTTGCGTCGATCCGCGGCTCCAAGCTGATCAAGCTGATCCCGTTTGTGGTAGGTATCGGAACCGGTTTCCTGCTTTCACTGGTCATCACCCTGATCGGTCAGATGTTTGGCGTAGAAGAACTGATGATCATGGACTTCTCTTTCCTGAAGGAAGCGTTCGTACCGTTTACCATTCATTCTCTGGTAAGAGTACCAAGCTTCACAATCGTATCTGCAATTAAGTCCAACACGCTGAGTTCCATCGATGGTGCGGCACTCTCTAACATCGCAATCACCTTCGTACCGATCGCAGTCGTTGAACTTGCACAGCATATCGCTGACCACAAGAACCTCAGTTCGATCATCAACCGCGATCTGATCAAGGATCCGGGTCTTGATAAGACACTGCTTGGTGATGGTATCGGATCGATTGTCGGCGGTTTCTTCGGCGGTGCGGCAAATACTACCTACGGTGAGTCCATTGGATGTGTAGCGATCACCGGAAACGCATCGATCGTAACCATTGCGACAGCAGGTGCTGGCTGTATGATCCTGTCCTTCTTCACACCGTTTGTTGCCTTCATCAACACCATTCCGAAGTGTGTCATGGGCGGTGCCTGTGTTGCTCTGTATGGCTTTATCGCAGTATCCGGTCTGCAGATGCTCAAGAAGGTAGATCTTGGCAATAACAAGAACCTCTTTGTAGTAAGTGCAATCTTCGTTACCGGTATCGGCGGCCTGACCCTGAACTTCGGTTCCAATCCGACAACCGGCGGTTCGCTGCTTACCATCACAAGTCTTGCGACAGCTCTGATTCTTGGAATCTTAACGAATCTGGTCGTCAATGAATGGCACCTTCCGAAGGATGAAGAAACAGATGGCCTGACATCGGTTGTCAAGCATATGAGTGACGTCGAGGTGGAAGACACCAACGCAAACAGCTGAGTATAAACAGTTCGTAAGGCGGGAAGATCAGATAATGGATCCCGCCTTTTTTATGACTCTTCCGAAGACAACGCGGTACAATACAGGTTATGAAAGAAGGAGCTGCTGATTTATGAAAATGCCCCCGATTGAAAAAGTGTTTGAAGCATACAGCGCCATCGCAGATGGCCGTATCGAAATAGATCCGAATGAGAACAAAGCCACGGTAACGTCATCCGACCGTTCAAAAACCTATACCATCATCTGGGAAGACCATCATTATGCCAGCGATGACAACGCGACTTACTGGGCAGGCTATCCCGGTTATCCGGTGATTGCGGTGCTGATGAAGCAGGGAGTCCTGCCGTATGACGGGGATCTGGCGGAACAGCTCAAGTCGGTCAACTGGAAAGAACTGAATCAGAAATACAAGCGGAAGTATGAGAAGGCAGCGAAAGCTGTAATGGAAGAGAAGGGAATCGATGCCAGTGCGGCATACGCATCCGCAGAACAGGTTTTGAATATTCTGCAGAGCTGTGATCTTTCGGTTGGACGGGCGAAGAGGAAAAAGGCATGATCATACAAAGACCAATGTATTATCCTGCCGCCAACAGCGACCGGCTTTTACATATCTATCTTCCGGATGACTATGAATCCAGCAGTGAACGATATCCCGTGATGTATTTCTTTGATGGTCATAATCTGTTTTATGACAGCTGGGCTACCTACGGTACCTGCTGGGGATTGAAGGATTTTCTGGATCACTGGGAAAAGAAAATGATCATTGTCGGAATGGAATGTTCTCACAAGGATCAGGAGAGGATCGCGGAATACTGTCCATACCAGAAACACTTTTTTCGTGAGAAAACCAATGGGAAGGGAAAGGAAACGTTCCGCTGGATTACAGAAGAGATTAAACCGATGATCGACAGAGACTATCGGACATGGAGTCATCGGGAAGCGACCGGTATCGGTGGTTCTTCGATGGGTGGGCTTATGAGCATGTACGGGATCATCCGTTATAACCACGTGTTTTCCAAGGCTGCCTGCCTTTCCTCTGGGATTTTCTGGAACTGTTCCTCATTCCGCAAGGATCTGAAGGAAGTCACGCTTTCACCGGATACCCGGATCTATATGGGCTGGGGAGAGGCCGAGGCTGGGAAAGCTGCTCATAACGGAGATCCGGAATGGGATACCCGGGAAGCCCGGGCTACCCGGAAATTTGAAAAAGAACTGCAGGGAAAAGGTTCGAGAACTTACGTATATTTTCAGAAAGACGGCAGGCATTGTGAGGCTGACTGGGCAAAACAGGTGCCGATCTTTATGGACTGGCTTTGGATTCAGCCGTGAGGATGTATGACGAAGAAAACGGTTCGAAAACATTTTGAATTCTACGGAGAAGTACAGGGGGTTGGTTTTCGCTGGATCTGCCGTCAGAGCGCCTCTGCCTGCGGAGTGACCGGCTGGGTGAGGAATGAGTACGATGGATCTGTGACCCTGGAACTGCAGGGAAGCGAAGAACAGATTGCCGGAGTGATTGATATGCTGAAAAAGGATTCGTGGATCCATATCCGGCATATGGATGTGAGGGAAGCTCCGGTGGATGGAGAGGAACGCAGCTTTCGCGTACGTTATTGAGAGGATTATCTTTGAGATGAGTAAGAAACAAAACAAAGCACAGCTGACCTACGCCCTCCTGCATTTTTTCTATTGGATGGGCAATTCGATCATCTGTGGCTTCAGTTCGGCGTTTCTCCTTCCAAACGGATTCTCCTCAATGGAAATCGGTCTGATCATGGGAATCGGAAACGGCGGTGCAGTGCTGGTTCAGTCTGTACTTGCGGATTATGCCGATCGGACGAAGAAAGTTACACCGGCCAGGATTCTGTCTGCGATCTGTGGGCTGTTTCTGATTTTCTGCGGTTTCCTGCTGGTACTGAAGGGCAGAAGCATCTGGATGGCAGTATTCTATGTACTGGCTTTTATTGTTCATACCATTATGATGCCGCTGCTCAACGATTTGAATTACCGGCTTGCGGAAGCAGGAAATCCGATGAGCTTCGGAGCTGCAAGAGCATTTGGATCACTTGGCTATTCGCTGATGTCGGCTGCTGCAGGATTCCTTGTGGAGCGGTTTGCGGTCAGCATCCTGCCCATCCTGACGATTGGGTCTTTGCTGATTATGCTGATACTGCTGCATATCATCGGAAAAATGTTACGGCCGGGCAGCAGACAGGAAAAAGAGCAGAATCGTGACTCCGGAAACCTTTTGGAATTTGCGCGTGAAAACCGGAATCTGCTGTTTGTCAGCATCGGCGCAATGTGTCTGATGTTCTGTGCCGGAACGAGTGGTACCTATCTGCTTCAGATCGTATTGAATGTTGGAGGAACCGCAAAGGATATGGGGCTGGCGCTTGCGGCGGCCGCGATTTCTGAAATTCCCGTAATGATGCTTTATGACCGGCTGTGGCAGCGGTTTTCGTCCGGGAAGCTGATGAAAGCAGCTTCTGTCGGATATCTGATCAAACAGGTGATTCTGTTTCTTGCGGGCAGCTATCCGGTGGTGCTGTTTTCACAGCTGCTTCAGTGTGTCAGCTTTGCCCTGTATCTTCCTTCTTCGGTAGCCTATGCCCATGAACATACGAAGGCCAAAGACGCAGTCAAGGGACAGGCGCTGATGACTGCTATGTCTACCGTGGCAGGACTGCTGGCAAGTTTTCTGGGTGGTTTTGTCATAGATCAGTTTGGAGTAAAGAGTCTGCTGGGAATCTGTGCTGCAGCAGCGGTTGCTGGAATTGTTCTGATTTTCCGGTTTGCGGAGGACTGATCGTAAGGAATAAGATGTTAACAGGGGAGGAACGAAAATGAAGAAGTGGATGAAGGCAGTGTTTGCCGGTCTTCTGGCGCTCAGTATGACTGGCTGTGGTAAGAAAGCAAATGTTGTCACGGCGAAGGATGGAATTGCAGAAGGCGGAATGGGAGACACGATGTCTACCGCATGGTTCACGTTTAAGATCAACAGCGCGAAACTGGCGGATGATTATAAAGGTGCGGTACAGGCAGAAGCTGGCATGAAGCTTGCGGTTGTCAATGTTACGCTGACCAATACCTTTGATGAAGATATTCCGATGTTTGATTCCGATTTCCAGATTCAGTGGGGAGAGGGAGATGATGACTATGACTATCCGGTTACTCTGGAAGATGTTTCTCTCTGGACCGATGGAATGCTGGAAGACAGCTATATTCTGCCGGCAAAGAAGAGTGTGACGGGAGATCTGGTATTTGCTGTTCCGGAAGGCATCCACGATTTCCAGCTTGCTTTCCTGGAATACTACGATACCGAAGATGAGGACAGTGAAGAGGGAGATGTCTTCTTCATTACATTCCAGGCAGAATAATGAAATGACAGCCTGTACCTGAATGGACAGGCTTTTTTTACGGATGCGTCTGTTGGCAGTGCAGGTATAATGAAACAGAAAGAACAGGTTATTTATGACAACAATTACCTTAAAATCACAGGAACCAATCTATATCACCGGACACCGGCATCCGGACAGTGATTCGATCGTATCTGCGATCGCATATGCTTTTTTCAAGAGAGCAAAGGGAATTCGTGCAGTTGCGTGCCGGCTTGGACCGGTAAGCAATGAAACGGCTTATCTGCTGAAGCGGTTTGGATTTGAAGAACCAGTCCTTCTGGAAGATGCGAGAAAAAAACTGAAGGAAATCGAAATGGACAGTCCGGAATCGATCCATCCGGAAATGACGGTATATGAAGCGATTCGTTTTATGAATGAGATGGACCGTGCTTCCTTTGCGGTTACGGATGAGGAAAACCGGGTAATCGGTTATGTATCAAAAAGTGATCTTGCCAATATCAGCCTTGGTGATACATCAGCCGGTATTGAGCTGCTTCGGCATACCTCGGCAGCGGATATTGCCAAAACGATCAGCGGAAAGCTGATCTATGATGATCCGGAAATGCACCTGAACGGAAAGGTATCAATTGTAGCGCTAAGTGAGAATGGTACAGATAACTATGAAGTTCGGGATCGGATCGTGATTATCGGAAACGATCCAAAGGCAGAGAAGAAGCTGATCGAAAATGGCGCAGGGATGCTCATCGTTGTCTGGGCAGACGGGATTCAGGACGAAGTGCTTTCTGCAGCAAAGATTCACCACTGCCCGGTCATTCTTTCCGGACACGGTTCCATGAATACCTCCCGCTATATCTATTTTGCGCCTCAGGTGAAACTGATCATGCGCACAAAGCCGGCTCTGTTCAACGAGAATGAACTCGCGGAGGATGCAGGGATCAAGATGGCACGGACACGGTTCCGTTCCTATCCGGTCGTGGATGATGCGAAACGACTGGTTGGCTATGTCAGCCGCAGTCATCTCATGTCCTACAAAAATAAGAAGGTCATTCTGGTGGATCACAATGAGTTTTCACAATCCGTAAAGGCAGTGGAAAAGGCACAGATTCTCGAGGTGGTAGACCATCACCGCATCAATGACTTTGCGACAAGCCAGCCGGTATCATTCCGAAATGAGATTGTGGGCTCATCGGCGACGATTATTGCGACGATGTTCCGGGAGAATCAGATTCTGATTCCGAAGGAACTGGCCGGTCTGATGCTGGGGGCAGTACTCTCGGACACACTGCTTCTGCAGTCTCCGACAACGACCCAGAAGGATATCGATACCGCCAATCTGCTTGCGGCGGTCGCCGACCTCGACATCGAAGTGTTCGGAAAGGAAATGTTCACAAAGTCTGCCGCAAATATGAATCAGAGCATCCATGAAATGGTGGTTCAGGACATCAAGTACTTTGATATCGGCGGATGTCATACCATGATTTCTCAATGTATGGTTCCTTCGACCCGAAGTCTGATCGGCAGAGAAAAAGAGATTCAGGAGTGTCTGGATAAGCTGGTCGTCAAGAAAAACCTGGATCTGATTGTTGCGGCATTTACTTCTGTTGCGGATGAAGGATCCGTCTTCTTTGCCTCAGGCGATAAAAAAGCCCGTGTCGAGGAAGCATTCCCCGATACGAGCGAAGTCGGTCATGATCTGCAGAAGGGAATACTCTCCCGCAAGAGTCAGATTGTTC
>JAEEPV010000108.1 GCA_016284975.1 Solobacterium sp. | reverse complement strand
CATCAATGATTTCTTCGAACTTCGCTTTGGAAAGACCCATGACAACGTCGGAGAACATCTGTACGAATCTGCGGTAGCTGTCGTATGCGAAGCGCTTGTTGCCGGTAGCGGCAGCGACTACTTCAACGACATCGTCATTCATACCAAGGTTGAGGATCGTGTCCATCATACCGGGCATGGATGCACGTGCACCGGAACGAACCGATACAAGAAGCGGGTTCTTCCTGTCACCGAGCTTCTTTCCAGTTTCCTTCTGCAGCCATGCGACATGTGTATCGATTTGCTTCTGAATATCCTTGGAAATCTTTTTCCCATCGGCATAGTATGCATTACATGCCTCCGTGGTAATTGTGAAACCCTGAGGAACCGGCATGCCGAGATTGCTCATTTCAGCGAGGTTTGCACCTTTACCGCCGAGCAGCTCACGCATCTTACCGTTTCCTTCCGAAAATTTGTAGACGTACTTTTTTGAAGCCATACAGCCATCCTTTCTTATTATTTTCTGTAGTTTTCTACTTAAGTGATTATAAAACAGTGAAATTCATTAAACAATAAAAAACGCACAAATAAAGGCTTTTCAGCTACTAAAGATATTTTTCGGCAAAGCTGAAGATCACATCGTAATAGTTTTCGTTGTATCTGCATCCGCCAAATCCGGTGTGTGAGAAGATCATCATCTGCGTTTCAGAATGCACTTCTCTGCTGCATTCCTCCACATTTACCAACGGTACAATTTCATCATCAGCACCATGCATGAATAACATTGGAACCGTGCATCGCGACAGCTGACGAAGCGTGCTGACTTCATTCATCGAGTAGCTCAGATAATGACGTACCAGAAGATCAACGGCCGGATAGAACGGCTTGACCGGAAGATCGGTTTCTTTCATCGCCGTATACAGAAACTGTTTCTTGATATCCGACCATCCGCCCTCTTCAACTGCACAGACGATGTTCTTGGAAAGAAAATCGCCGACCGCGTTCATGACTGCGTTGGCACCCATATCAATTCCATACAGTACGATCTTGCTTTGCGGACGAAGAACGGAAAGGAAGTTAATCCAGGAAAGCAGATCATAATGTTCCGGCCAGCCCAGCCCGCAGTATTTTCCTTCTGACTTTCCGCTGCCGCGCTGATCAACCGCAAGCAGATTGAATCCTCTTGCGTCAGCTTCCCGCATCAGATGAAGCAGATCATAGGCAGTGCGGTGATACCCGTGCATCAGAATCATCCAGCGGTCAGAGTCCGGATGATTTTCGATACGCATCGCGTGAAGCGAAAGACCGTCAAAGCTGCGGATCGTCTCATCGTGTTTTTCAGCTTTCTTAAACCAGTCGGAATTCACGGCTGCTTCATCACTGGAAGGATTGACGCCATCCGGATGAAACCGGGAACGATCCGTTACAAATGCATTGCGAAAGAGCAGATATGCATATCCGCTGTATGCCGCAGTTCCTGCTGCGAGTGTTCCGCAGGCAGTCTTAAGAATGATATGTTTGTTTTCTTTTTTCTCCGACATAAATCTCCTTTCTTTGAGACATGAAAAAAGACTTAAAACCTTCCATCTGCAAATGGCAAGATCTTAAGTCTGGATTCGTTTTGGAATTGGTTATCCATCAACTGGATTATAGCATATCAGCCAAGTTCCTTTAATCGGGACAGTACAACATTCAGCTGTTTTTCATAATCTTCCAGCTTCTTTTCTTCTGCCTCAACTTTTGCTTTTGGTGCCTTTGCAAGGAAGCCCTGGTTGGAGAGAATTCCCTTACTGCGGGAAACTTCTTTTTCAAGACGCTCCTTCTCACTGTTCAGCTTGATCTTTTCTGCTTCCACATCCATCAGCTGACTGCTCGGAATATAGAGACTGCCATTGCGTACGGTATGTACCGAGAGATCCCCTTCCAGATCATTCTTCCAGCTTGCCTTGGCAAGACGCTCCAGCATCGCTGCCTGTGTATTGTTCACTGCGACAAGATTTCCGTCAAGGTCGCGGATGAGAATATCCAGCGGTGCACCCGGCTTCAGATCATTGGCGATCTTGATTTCACGAATCTTCTGAATCACGGAGATCAGACGATCCATTCCCTCCAGATCTGCTTCCGGAAGATCAGCAATCGGCTTTGGCCAGCTCTCCAGGCAGATGCTTTCCTGTTCATGCGGCATCTTCATATAGATCTCTTCTGTAACAAACGGCATGAACGGATGCAGGAGCTTCACGATCGCATTGAGCATGACCAGCAGTGTGGACTGTGCACCTTTGCGGACAGAAGGATCCGTACTGTTCAGACTTGCTTTGGACAGTTCGATATACCAGGAACAGAAATCATCCCAGATAAATGAGTACAGTTCATTTCCGACAAGTGCGAACTCATACTTCTCCATATTCTCCGTGACATGTTTAACAACAAGATTCAGCTTGTTTAAGATCCATGCATCACTTGCCGAAAGCACGGAAAGATCGATATCGTTCATGGTCATATTTTCCGGCAGATTCATCAGAACAAACCGGGAAGCGTTCCAGAGTTTGTTTATGAAGTTCCAGGAAGCTTCCACCTTTTCCGGAATATAACGCATATCCTGACCCGGCGTACTGTTGGTAGACAGGAAGAAGCGCAGCGAGTCAACGCCATACTGATCGATTACTTCCATCGGATCAATACCGTTGCCAAGTGACTTGGACATCTTTCTGCCCTGCGCATCACGGATCAGACCATGGATCAGCACATCCCTGAACGGACGGTCTTTCGTAAAGTGACGGGCCTGGAAAGCCATACGGGCAACCCAGAAGAAGATGATGTCATAACCTGTGACCATCGTTGAAGTCGGATAATAACGCTTCAGATCTTCTGTATCCATTGGCCATCCCAGTGTCGCAAACGGCCAGAGCGCAGAAGAGAACCAGGTATCCAGAACATCTTCGTCCTGTGTCCAGTTATCAATGTCTTCCGGTTCCGTCTCGCCAACATAGGTTTCGCCGGTCGCCTTGTTGTACCAGGCAGGGATCCGATGGCCCCACCAGAGCTGTCTGGAGATGCACCAGTCTTCAATATTCTCAAGCCACTGCTCAAACACCTTTTCAAAACGTTCCGGATAGAAAACGATTTTTTCATCCGCATTCTTCTGGTGTTCCAGTACATCATCTGCCAGCGGCTTCATCTTGACGAACCACTGCTGGGAAAGATACGGTTCGACAACGCAGTGTGTACGTTCACTGTGGCCGACGTTATGCGTAATGTCTTCAATCTTGATCAGATTTCCTTCCGCCTCGATCCGCTTAACAAGCGCATCCCGGCATTCATAGCGGTCCATGCCGCTGAATTCCCCTGCCAGTTCATTCATCGTTCCGTCATCATTCATACAGATCGGCTTTTCAAGATGGTGCCGCTCTGCGATCTGGAAGTCATTCGGATCATGGGCAGGAGTGCACTTCATCGCACCGGTTCCGAATTCGATATCGACATAATCATCTCCAATGATCGGCAGTTCTTCTCCGTTGGCCGGATTGATCGTATGCATACCGATCACATCTTTAAAGCGTTCATCCGTCGGATTCACAACCACGCAGACATCACCGAACATTGTTTCCGGTCTCGTTGTTGCGACGGTAAATTCTTTTCCGGTCTCAACAACTCTGTACCGCATGTAATACATTTTTCCCGGATCATCCTGATAGTAGACTTCAATATTGGAAAGCGCCGTACGTGCTTCCGGGTCCCAGTTGATGATCCGCCAGCCGCGGTAGATCAGTCCTTCATTGTAAAGCGTGACAAAGACATGTTTGACGGCGTCATTAAAACCGTCATCCATCGTGAACCGTTCTCTTGTATAGTCGAGACTGTTTCCAAGCTTTGCCCACTGTTTCCGGATAGTAGCGGCATACTCTGCCTTCCACTCCCATGCCCGCTCCAGAAATTTCTCACGTCCGATGTCATAGCGTGAAATTCCTTCGGATTTCAGACGGGCATCAACTCTTGCCTGTGTCGCAATACCGGCATGGTCCATGCCCGGCAGATACAGCATGTCATAGCCCTGCAGACGCTTGTAGCGGGAAATGATATCCTGCAGTGTATTATCCCAGGCATGACCGATGTGCAGAATACCTGTGACATTAGGCGGCGGAATTACAATCGTAAACGGATCCTTGGATTTGTCGCCGGCAGTGAAGTATCCCTTCTCTACCCATTTGTCATATCGGCCGGTCTCAACCGCCGTATGATCATACTTTGGTGCCAGATTCTGTTCCATACTCATACCCCCTTGAACAAAAGAAAACGTCCCGCGAAGGACGCTGTAAGCGTGGTACCACCTTGCTTGCTTCTCAAACCACGTAACGTGCTTTACCCGGTCGTTCTTACTGTTACTTCAGAACAACAGCTCCCGGAGGACTTCCGATCGTGACCGCCTGCTTTCTTTCACCAGCCGAAAGCTCTCTTCAAATCCAGTTCACGAAATTACTTGTTCCGTTCATTGCTAGTTGGATTATAGCCCTGTCGCAGCGCATTTTCAACCGCGGTTTCCAGTTCTTCCGTTTTCATTTCATCCAGCGGAGTCATCCAGGAACCGCCTTCCGTTTCCGCTTTCGCTGGAACCGTTTCCCTGGCAGGTTTTGGTGTTTCTATCACCTTCTTCGGTTTCTGTTCCTGTTTCTTCTTACGATGCTTCTTTGCCTTTTTTGAATGTTTCTGATCTGGTTTTGATTCCGAATCCTCCTTCCGGTCCGGATTGTCTTTTTTCTGCAGATTTTCAGGATCCGCATGCTTCTTCACGCGGGAAGGCACCGGTTTCTCTTCCCCTGTCGTTTCGTGATCGGCTGGTTCCGGTTTGGAAACATCCTTCTGCGTCTGGTTCTCCGGATTTTCAGCTGCCTCTTTTTCCCTGCGCTTTTTCAGACGGGAAGGAACCTGCTTTTCTTCCTTTGGTTCAATCGCAACCGGCGGTTTTGGTTCAAATGCCGGCATCTCTTCCGCATCATCGGAAGGAGACAGCGAACGGTACAGGTGTGCCAGGAACCCGCCGCTCTTTTTCTTTGTTTCGATACGTTCTGTTTCTTCGAGTTTCCTTGCCGTTTCTTCATCCATGACATAAGCCGGTTCCGGTGCTTTGATCACATCCAGCAGTTCCGGTACTTCCCGTTTCCACTTGTCTTTCCACAGATGATTGACCAGATAATTCACCGTCAGATAATCCGCGAAAAACAATGCTGCTATAAACCCGATCCGTACATACGGTCCGCATTCAAAGATCGTAAAGAGAATCTCCATCGGAAGATACACCACCAGAAACAAACCAAACGCCAGAAAAAACGTCATAAAAAAATACTGACGTTTCATCGATCGAAGTTTGCTGCGGGGATTACGGTCTGCCATGGCTCTTATTCTATCATGCATAAGAAAATCGCTCCTGGTGGATTCACAAAGAGCGATATAAGTATTAAAACAGAGATT
>JAEEPV010000011.1 GCA_016284975.1 Solobacterium sp. | reverse complement strand
GCCTGCGGGAGATACTCTTCCAGAGTCTTTCCGTTGACCGTGATTGTGCCTGTGCCGGGAGTCATAAAGACACGGGCTGTGGACTGTTTGCGGCGTCCTGTGCCGATGTAGGTAACTGCCGCTTTCTTCTTCGTTGCCATTGTCTATTCTCCTCTCCTTAGTCTTTGATCTTCAGCTCTACAGGCTTCTGAGCTGCATGTGGATGATCCGGGCCTTCATAAACGAAGACGTGACGGCGCATCTCATTTCCGAGTTTGTTATGCGGAAGCATTCCCTTGATTGCCTTCTCGACCCATTCAACGGTGTACTTCTCGCGCATTTCCTTTGTGGAACGTACACGGAGTCCTCCCGGATACATCGAGTGGCTGTAGTAGAACTTCTTCGCATCCTGATCTCCGGAAATCTTAACCTTATCCGCGTTGATGACGATTACATAATCGCCGCAGTCAACATGCGGAGTGTAGGTCGGCTTGTTCTTACCGCGAAGAACAGAGGCTACCTGAGACGCAAGACGTCCGAGTGTGCAGTCAGTCGCATCAACGACATACCATGTGCGCTTGACCTCGCTCGGCTTGATCATCGTAGTTTGACGCATCATTTCAATATTCCTCCATATGTGGTTTTACCGGGGCCACATTTGGCTGAAAAGAGCCAAGTTCAATTTTATGCAATGGCCGGATGGCCGTCAATGCTTTTTTATGCCGTTTTTCGGCATTTTTAAGCCTTATTTGCAATTTTCAGCGTTTCCGGAAGACCGCGCTTCCTCTGCGCATCCCGAATCTGGTCCGCAAGACTCGCAAGATCCGCCTCCTCCAGCTCCTTCTCGAGCCGGAACTGTCCTCCGGTTTCATCCAGATAATAGCTCCCGTAAGGATCATTGGTGTGACGGTCCGCAATGATATACTCCTGCGGATACAGACCGGTGCGCACTGCCTCTTCCAGTTCAGACAGAACCATCCCTTCTCTCAGAGCGTCTTCCGGAAGGTATTCCCGGACCGCTGTTGTTTCCGTGAGTGCCAGCGTTTCATAATAATCGATCTCCATGAGCGTCAGTCCTTCCGGATGCGCATTTCTTCTGGCAATCGTCTTGGACTTCGCTTCCAGGATCCACATAATATCCTCCGGTTTCAGCTTTCCTCTTCCGACATCCAGCAGCTGAGCAGTCATCATCCGCACCATATAACGCAGAAACCCTCTGCCCCGGTAAGAGATCGTAAGCAGATTATTCTCGAAAAGAAAATCAATCGATTCGATGGTGCGCACCTGATCCGGTGTTTCCTTCAGGCTGTTGGAATTAAAGGAGGTAAAGTCGTGCGTACCGATCAGATACTGTGCTCCCTGTTTCATCTTTTCGATATCAACAGGATACGGGCACTGATACGCCTGCGTCCTTGTAAACACATTGTATTCTCCAAGGTTAATACGGTAGTCGTACCGCTTTGAGCGGACACAATAGCGGGCATGAAAAAGACGGTCTTTCTTTTCGACTTTCCGGATCCGGATATCGCCGGGAAGACTGCCGTTGATAGCGCCCATCATCTTCCGTTCACTGACATCCATTTCCGCGTCAAACTGAAAAACCTGTCCCCATGCATTCACACCGGCATCCGTTCTGCCTGCCGCAAGAATCCTTACCGGCCGATTCATAATATGCGAAACCGCGGCTTCAATCTGCTCCTGTACGGAAGTCCCGGTATTCTGTGTCTGCCATCCGCAGTAGGCACTGCCGTCATAGGAAACGGTGCATTTATAGCGGATCATGCGAAATACGCGAGATAGATCATTCCCGCAAGCAGAAGGCACGCCCCAAGCAGCAATGCCCAGTCCGGACCTTTCATTTTCAGAATCTTATAGCGTGTACGCGGTTCTCCCGGCTGATAGCCTCTGGCTTCCATTGCGTTGGCAAGATCATCTGCACGCTGAAATGCGCTGACAAACAGCGGAACGATCAGGGACAGAATCGCCATGATCCGTTCGCTGAGTTTTCCTTCCTTCAGGTCGACACCGCGGCTCTCCTGTGCCTTAATGATCCGGTTGGTCTCATCAATGAGATCCGGAATGAACCGGAGCGCGATCGATATCAGCATCGCGATCTCATGCGAAGGAACACCGATCTTTTTGAACGGACTCAGAAGATCTTCAATGCCCAGTGTCATATCCAGAGGTTTGGTTGTCGCCGTAAGGCAGGTAGTGATCATGATCATCAGAAGCAGACGTACAATGATGTACAGCGTCTGCAGGACGGCATCCGAGTAGATGGAAATCGGTCCGAGTTTGAGCCACACCTGACCGGTATGAATCACAAGAATATTGATGACGAGCAGAAATACCATCATCAATAACATCGGTTTCATCGATTTCCAGATATAAACCGGGCTCAGTTTCGAAAGCATGATCACCGTACTGACCGCGACGAAGATGATTCCATAGCCGATCCATCCTGCCGGGAAAAAGATTGCGATGAGCGTTATGATCATTGCCCCGATTTTGGCTCTGGGATCCATTCTGTGAATCGGAGAGTCCAGCGGGATATAGCGTCCAAGTGTAATATTACCCATGATGTTTCACCTGCTTTGCGATCGCATGAGCAAATACGGGAAGTGTACGAATATCGTCTGTGAGCGCAAATCCCTTCTCTTTCAGCATATCTTTCATCCGGATCAGTGCCGGCGGCAGAATGTTCAGCTCATCACAATAGGAAGCGTCTTTGAAAAAATCCTGCACGGTTGTATGGATGGTCGGTTTCCCGTTCTCCATGACAACAACTTCATCACAGTATCCGAATACCTGTTCCATATCATGTGTAACCATGATGATCGTTGTTCCATGGATCTTGTTCAGATCCCGGAACAGCCGCATCATTTCCAGCGCACCCTGGGGATCGAGACCGGCTGTCGGTTCATCCAGCACCAGAATATCCGGATCCATTGCCAGAATTCCCGCGATTGCCACACGGCGCTTCTGACCGCCGGAAAGCTCCAGCGGAGAACGCTGTTCATATTCCTTTTCCAGACCAACCATGCGCAGTGCATTGGAGGCCTTCTCTTCCGCTTCTTTGACGGAAACACCGAAGTTCTTCGGTCCAAACGAAACATCCTTCAGTACAGTTTCCTCAAACAGCTGATATTCCGGAAACTGAAAAACCAGTCCGACTTTCTTGCGAAGCTTCTTGAGTCCCTTCGCATCCTGTCCTGCCTTCAGCTCCCAGTCATCTACAATCACTGTTCCCGATGTCGGAAGCAGCAACGCATTCAGATGCTGAACAAGCGTGCTTTTTCCGGAACCGGTCCGTCCGATTACCGCGGTAAAAGCACCTTCCCTGAATTCCAGGTCCACATCTTCAAGGGCTACATACCGGAACGGTGTGCCTTCGCTGTAGATATGACTTACCTTTTCGAATTTAATCGGCACAGTTCTTCCACCAGTCCTTCCATTGTGATCACAGGCTTAACGGTCAGCCCTTCTTTGCGCAGCTGGTTCTGAAGCCGCAGTGCAAACGGCAGCTCCAGATGGATCTTTTTCAGCTCCTCCGGTTTCGCAAATACTTCTTCCGGTGTTCCGGTCAACGCAACACACCCTTTATTCATTGCGATTACATAATCGCTCTTTACCACTTCTTCGATATCATGCGTAATCGAGAGGATCGTCAGTCCCCTGTCTTCATGAAGCTCACTGATCAGATTTTTGATTCGATCCTTTCCCTGCGGATCCAGCATCGAGGTTGCTTCATCAAATATGATGATATCCGGATGCATTGCCATGACACCTGCGATCGCAACCCGCTGTTTCTGCCCGCCGGAAAGCCGTGTCGGTTCATGATCCAGATATTTTGTCATATGAACCTTCTCTGCAAATTCCTCAATAATCGCATCCATATCCTTCTGTTCCACACAATGATTTTCCAGTCCAAAGGCAATATCATCCCTTACCGTGGAACCGATGAACTGGTTGTCCGGATTCTGGAATACGATTCCGATCCGTCTGCGGATTTCCCGGAGATTTTCTTCATTCAGTTCAAGGCCGTCAATCAGGATCGTGCCGCTTTTCTTTTCCAAAAGACCTGCGACCAGTTTGGCGACGGTTGATTTTCCGCTGCCGTTATGGCCGATGATCGTTGTATAGCTTCCCTTCTCCACAGAAAAGGTGACATTATCTGCCGCGTTCTTTTCCTGATCATAGGAGAATGTCAGATTTTTAACTTCTACTGCTTTCATTTTCTTCCTCAGAATCCAATAAATTATAACAATCCTGCCGTTATTTACAAAGGAATCTGCGTCTTTGGCGTTCTGCAGGCACTTTGTACCATCCAGTATCGCAGAAAACGCCTTTTCCTTTTTACCAGCAATACATGAGAAAAAACAATAACGCACCGGACCGTAATCCCGTGCGTCATTGCCCTTTCCCAAAATATGTACAATACGTGTTCGAATTAATAGACGAATCCGATGCTTGCCAGTGCAACAAGTAGG
>JAEEPV010000010.1 GCA_016284975.1 Solobacterium sp. | reverse complement strand
GGTATTTCACAACAAGAATAAGGTGATAATACATAGCGAATACTGAATGATTATTATTGTCCAGTTCCATTGATATTTACAACCAATCATCAATTACGACTGAATAAATTATATCATATATGATACCCGAATTCATCCCCGTCTTTACACTTCGTAAGAAGGCGGGGACTTCTACGGACTTACGTTAAACGCTGTCAGTCTGTATCAGACATGAAACAGATTTTCTTAACGGAATGTTTTTGGCTGATTCGGATTTCCCATTGGTCCGACATACTTGTCTTTTCCAAGGCCGAGAACAATGCGGAAGATCGGTTCAAAGAAGAACAGGCCCATCGCAAAGCCGGTGTTTTTCCCAAACGCAGCCGCAAGATTCTTCGCCTTAAGCACATTGAGCACAATTGTAACCACCAGCGCACACACTGCAATTGCCGTAAATAATCCAGACGGAGCGCTCGGTACCGCAACAACCGTGCTTCCCTCTGCAGACTGTGCCATGTAGACACGATACGTATTGGATATTCTGGCGTAATTGGTTGTGATCAGATTGCAGATAATCATCACAATGCCATAAACACCCTTCCATGAGAGTTTGAATTCGGTGTAGGTATTCAGAAATGGAATGATTGATTTCCAGGGCTTCTCGCCAGCCTTTTCAAAAATCTTCCAATCTCCGACAATGGTCAGCACATACCAGATAATGGACCAGATCACAAGCACGGTAGAACCGACAGCTAATGATGACAAAAAAAATGAATACATGTTTTTTATCCCCTTTCCCGGTTATCTGAAACCGGATGGGTACATTATAATACACCCCTGTTTCCATATCTGAAAAACATGAATTCCGCATTCGGATGAATATAACACCTCCGCGCATAAGTCCGGATGTCAGAAAATCAGCAGTCCGCTTATCAAAGAATCATCACAAGGGCCTGAAACGACAGACCGGATCGTTTTGGGGCTGTTCATTAATCTTCTATGCGTTTGGATGGAATTTCAGATCCGGTCAGAAACACTCTGCGTTTCACAGTAGAATATCTGTATGAAAAAGGTTTATGTAGATGTCGATGCGAAATGGCTGAAGGAAGGATTAATCGTTCCTGTGGCGATCTATTGGCAGATGGGGCAGGATGAATCGGAAGTCGAGCGATTTGTGATCGACCGGATCATTTCCGGACCTGAGCGACGCACCAGTCAGGTCGGTGGTGTCGGCAAACGATATGTGATTGAGATTTCCGGTCAGCGGCGCAACTTGTTTCTGGAAAAGGACCGCTGGTTTCTGGAAGTAAACCGCTGAAAAACAGCTCCCGTTTTAACAAGCAGAACCAGAAAAAAGATCGGCTGAGCACCGATCCGAACCATCATTTCCAGCTATGACCGCAGCTTCTGCAATGCAGGCCTGTCGGGATTCGTTTTCCATCCCGCGTTATAAGATAGGTTACTTTAACGTCGTTCGATCCGCATTCCGGGCAGGTCCAGACACTGATTGCAGCCGCAGTGCCCCCGTTCACCGTTTTTTCCTGATCCGGACGGTTTTCCGGGAAGAAGGAATATGCGCATGCAGGTATACGGATCAGTCCGATTCGGGTAAGATGGAGAATACAGAGTCAGAACCTGCATTCGATGACGTTGATCTGAAGCGTTCTGATGAAACAGAAGGAGATGCCTTATATGAATGAGAAGAAAACAAGTCCGATAATGATTTTTCATCTGGTACTAATGTTGGTACTGCTGGTGATCAGTCTGTACAGTGGAGTCCGGATCATCGGAGCGATTTCGTCGAATGCCGAAATTGTTGCCAACAATGGAACGCTCGCAGTAATGATGTACGGAATCTACAAGTTTCTGACTGCAGCTGCCCTGTGTGCCGGAATGATGTATATCTGGAAAGGCTACCGCAAATCCGCTGCCAGTTATTACAAAGCATTTCTGTTTCTGCTCGCACTTGCGACCGTATTCTGTACGCTGAATCTCGTGATCATGCTGCAGTCGAGCAGTTCTTACCTGATCATCATTGCTTTGGTTGCTCATATCGTGAAAACCATTGCACTGCTCATTCTCATCTTTAAGAAAGACCTTGGAGAACACTACTCCTGGATCCTGTTCGGTATTCTGGTTGCCATGGATCTTGTGATCGGTATGCTGACCGGTGATACGGATGCCACATACAAGGCAATTCGTCTTGTCGGACTGTTCTCGAGACTTGCCATGGATGTCACAATCGGACTGTCGATCCGCGGAAAGTATCTGGACAAGACAAGCCGCGGTACTGAATAACCGCATTCGGATACGAAGCACCTCTTCGGAGGTGTTTTTATATTATTCTGTTTTACCGGCTGTTTAAAACAACAATGTGCAGACTTATAAGACCGTAAAACAGCCGATAACGGAGTATAATGGACTTGCGCAAAAGCAGACAGGCGGAAACAGAATGAGCTTCATCTCAGTAAAAGACGCAAGCAAAAAATGGGGAATTACGGAACGGGTCGTCCGTCAGTACTGTGCAAACGGGCGTGTTCCTGGCGCCTTTATCACGGGAAAGACCTGGAACATTCCGGATAACGCAGAAAAACCGGGAAGAAAACCAAGACAGCGGCAGGTTCCGAAAGATCTCCTCGGCAGACTGGTCCTGGAAAAGAAAAATTCCATCTCCGGAGGCATCTACCATAAGGTGCAGATCGAGCTTACATACAATTCCAACCACATCGAAGGCAGCCGGCTGTCACACGAACAGACCCGGTATATCTTTGAAACAAATACGATTGATGCACCGGATGACGCTGTGAATGTGGACGATATCCTGGAGACCGTGAATCATTTCCGCTGTATCGATCTGATAATCGATCAGGCAAAACGCCCTTTGACGGAAACCATGATCAAACAGCTTCATCTCCTTTTAAAAAACGGAACTGCAGACAGCAGAAAAAGCTGGTTTGAAGCGGGTGCGTATAAGAAACTGGCGAATGAAGTTGGCGGCAGGGAAACGACTGCGCCCAGGGATGTTCCAAAGAAAATGAAAGAGCTGCTAAGAGACTACGGTAATCTGGAAACCGTTGCCTTCGACGATTTGCTGGACTTTCATTATCGGTTTGAGTCGATTCATCCTTTCCAGGATGGAAACGGCCGTGTGGGAAGATTGATCCTTTTCAAAGAATGTCTTCGGTATGGAATCGTGCCCTTCATTATTGAAGATGATATGAAGATGTACTATTACCGTGGCCTGCAGGAATGGAGACATGAGAAAGGATATCTTCGGGATACCTGTCTCGCTGCCCAGGACCGCTTCAAGGCTTATCTTGATTACTACAGTGTAAAATACTGAAAGGCTGAGCTCCATCACGGAGCCCAGCCTTTTTTAACTCTGACGATAGTATTCAAACAGCTTCTGCGGATCATCCTTTATGCTGTCTGCCGCTATTTTCGCACGGACAAAGCGCTCTTCAATATCCTTTTCCTGTTTTGCATCGGTAAATACGCCAAATCTTAAGTGAATGTTTTCCGCCATCTCATTATCCGTAAATACGTGAGCCACGAATTCCCGGAACAGTTGTTCATAGTCATCCTGATGCGGGCAATACAGCAGGAAGGTATCTCCGTCTTCCCGGCATCCGATCCCGCCGATCTCCCGTGCCAGCGTTTTGATCCCCTCGCCGATACAGCGCAGCACACGTTCACCATACTGGCGGCCATATTCTTTCGTTACGGTGTGGTACCGGTTCACGTCACAGGCAATCGCATCCAGAACGGCATCTTTGTAAGCATGATCGAAGCGGCTGACATATCGGAAGAAGTACTCCCGGTTCAGCAGTGTTGTCAGCTTGTCCCGCTCCGTATACCGGATCAGTTCACGGTCTTCCGAGAGTTCAATGCATTTTGCAATACGGGCTTTCACAATATCAATATCCGGATACGGTTTCGGTATGAAGTCCATCGCTCCGATCTTCAGACACTCCAGTTCGGATTCCTGATCGACCGTTATGACGACAACCGGAATCAGCATCAGATCTTCGTCAAGCTGCATTTCTGCCAGAACTTCCTTACCATTCTTCTTCGGCATCTGCAGGTCCAGAATGACCAGATCAATATCACCGATATTATTCCGCATCACTTCCAATGCTTCTTCGCCATCCGCAGCGTAAAAAATACCATACTCACTCTGAAGCAGATCACCGAGTATTTCGCGATTTGTTTCCAGATCATCGACAATCAGAATCTGTTTCCGGTCATGGATCACCGGAATGTATTCGGAATCCGTAATCGCTCCGATATCGTTATCCGACTTAGGAACCAGCGATTCTTTCATATGCTGTTTTCGGTTGTACATGGCACTGTCAGCCTCTTCGAAAACCTTTTGAACCGAATCATGCTTGGTTTTACTGTATTCAGCCATGCCTGCGGCAATCGTTTCTCCGACCCGGACTTTTGACGGATCCCCCGGAACCGCAGTGACCCGTTCGACCAGTTCTTTCCGCTGTAAATAATCCGCTCCGGTCAGAAGAACCACAAATTCATCTCCGCCCACCCGGAAGACCGGACTGTGGCTGAAGATGCGGCAGATCTTTGCGCAGCCATTCCGGATACAGGTATCCCCTGCTTTGTGTCCATACAGATCGTTGACTTCCTTCAGGTTATTGATATCACAGAGTACTAACGCAAACGGTTTCTGCTCTCCCTTTTTGATCTCTGTATTGATATTCTCTTCCCATTCCGCATAAGCATACTTGTTTTTCACTCCGGTCAGAGAATCGCTTGCCGCCACTCTCCTAGCTTTTGCGATTTTTTCTTTTGTATTGGCCGCAAGCTGTTTGAATGTACGGGTCAAAATGCCGATTTCATCATCTTTATCATAGTTGAGTGTGAAATCATAATTACCCGCATCCACTTGCTTAGCGGCTTCCGTAAGATCATCAAGCGGTTTCGTAATGCGGTCTGTAAACCGCAACGTTGCAATAATTGAGATCACAAGAATAACAAGCAGTGCAATAAGAAGCTTTCCTATCATGTCCGTCCATCTGCTGTTGATCTCGGATACCGGCGCACAAACATACAGCCGCATGCCATTGCTCAGTGGAATCCAGGCAGCTTCCTTTTCAATACCCTCGTAGTTATACCGAACATGGTTAATGCCTATAAACTGCTCCGGATCATTTATTGCCGTTGTTTCTAGGCTCAGCTGTTCTGAGTCCAGCAGAGGATGATAAAAAACAACTGAGTTTTCATCAAGGATAAATGCATATCCGCTCTTAAAGATCGAGATGTTTTCCACTTCCTTCTTCAGCATCTCATAATCTATTTCAATGCCGATTACGCCAACAAACTGATCCTTCCAATAAACGGGCACATTATATGAAATGACCTGGGCGCCAAGGTTTTCCGTGTGATAAGGGGGAAGCCATACCCCTTCCCCTGTTAACTTCGGAACGGTAAACCAGACAAGTGCTGATGTATCACTGGTATCATACTGAGTGATGTCAGTCACTTCGTGTTCTTTGAATCCTTCTCCGTCCTGATATACATACCAAAAGCCTTTTATGTCCTCAGAAATCTCCGGATCGATCCTGAAATAGTAGGTAAGCACTCCATTTGTGTTGTACGCAATTCTTCCGAACAGATTACGGGCATGCTCGACCTGGATTTCCAAATCTTCATACGGCATTCCTTCAAAGCTGTCCGATACCAGCATTGAAACTGTCCGAACGGATTGTTCGACGCTTTCAAAATACTGTTCCAGATTCATAGCGCCCATTTTGGCAGTCAGATGAATCATCTGATCAGCGTCTTCTCTGCCCAGATTTTTGATTGAAACAACACTAATCGCCGTAGCAATGCTTAAAGTAATAAGAATTACACTAACAACTGTAAGTGTAAATTTCGTTCGAATTGAATGCATATGACAGCACACCTCCCGCACGACTACTACTGAAAACAGGGAAATAGCAAAACCGTATAATATTCACAGTGAATAAACGATTATTACGATTCCTTTCGAATTCCCCTGTCCGGAGACTTTCCCCGATATTTATTATTCATTTTATCCATAAATATAGAATTTGTGAAATTTCTGAAGTTTAGTGCAAAAGTTGCGGCTGGGAAAATGATGTAAAAGCTTCGGAAAATGGTTTAAGCTAATAAGCCATTTTCCGATTTTTTTCCTCGCGGCCAATTAGCGGCTGCTTTTTTTTCATCTACGATTCTCTGTCTAGTCGATCAACGGAAACCACAAGCATTATCAGAACAGCCAGAATCACCGGTGAAAAGACCTGAGCGAAAAAAGTGTCCCAATTTACTGATTTCTGCAGAACCAGCACCCGCAAG
>JAEEPV010000107.1 GCA_016284975.1 Solobacterium sp. | reverse complement strand
GTAAGAAAGCGGTCGATTCCATCCGGTTCTCCCTGAATGAAGATCTCAACCATGCCGTTTTCCATGTTTCGGACGGAACCGGTCAGATTCTCGCCGAGTGCTTCAGCCTGACAGAACCCACGAAAGCCGACTCCCTGAACGCGGCCTTCAACTATTACATGATATCGTTTCATAAATATGCTCACCCTGTTTCTTAGTATTAATAAAAACAGTATAGCGTTCCTGTTGTGAGAAAAACAGAAGGAGTGAAAAGCGAATGAGCAAAGGAAAAGAATATCGGAGTACATCCCAGCGAAATCTCATTGTTAATAAGACAAACTTTGATCAGATCTGGGCAGCTGAGTATCTTCACAGTGTAATCCGTAAAGATATGAATGCGCTGATCATTCCGCTGGATCATGATGAAGGCTGGGCAAGTGATGCCGGCGCATGGGGGGATCAGTTCTCTTCTGAAAGTGACTTTCATTATGATCTTGAACGACCGCTTCGCTCTTATGGAATCCACAGGATCACATGGATTGATTTTCATCAGGAATCATCAGAATCCGCTTCTCTGAAAATCCGACAGGCGGATCTTGTAATGCTTGCCGGAGATGATCCGGGGGCAGGAATGGACTGGATTGAAGACCTCGGACTGACCCGTGCGTTTCAAAGTTATCAGGGGCTTTTGATCACGGTCTCGGAGATCTCACAGATTCTGGCTGCACAGTTCGAGACAGGAAATGAATATGAACGCAGTGAACGGGATGGACTGGCACTGATTCCCCTGATTCGCTTCCATATGCATTACAGCGAGACAGAGGAAGAACTTCGCAGAATGATCCGGTATCTCGAAACGGATTCAAGGCCGCTGATTGTGCTTTCGGAAAAGAGCGGGCTGTATATTGAAAACGGTTCTCTGGAACTGCTGGGGGATGCCTTTATCGCAGAAGACAGTGATCTGGATGAACTGTACAGTCTGCTGTGAAATAAATTACCATACTCCTGTAATGACTGCGGAAACAGGAGTGTCTGATGAATCGTCAGAAAGGAAGGGTGGACTATGCTGGTTCTTGATGGATTCCGGCCGGAAACGAATATCCGGGATCTTGGCGGATATGAATCGATTGACGGAAGAACGGTCCGCTATGGATTGATCTACCGCAGCTGTGCGCTCGGTCTTTTAAATCCGGAAGAGCTGATTCTGTTTCGAAAGCTCGGCATTCGTACGATACTGGATTTCCGTTCCCGCAAGAAAAGCACATTACTTCCGGATCCGGTCTTTGAAGACTGTGAACAGATCAGCGTATGTGCTGCGTTTGAAAACTTTCGGGATGATCTCAACGATTCGCCAAAGGAGTTTTTTGAAATGCTGATTGATGAAGATCAGCACGGCAATATGATCGCTACCGTGGTTTCCAGTATTCATGCCTCACTCGTCTATTCCAACGAGGCATATAAACTGATGTTTAAAAAGCTGCTGAACAGGGATGTGCCGCTTCTGATCCACTGCACACAGGGGAAAGACCGGACCGGGATTGGAGCGATTCTGGTATTGCTGGCACTGGGTGTTAACGAGAAACAGATTATTTACGATTATCTTCTTTCCAATGAATATCGGAAAACATTTATCGACAAGCTGAGAAAGTCGACTGGTATCCTACACCGGCTCAGTGAAAATGTGGAAACGGCGGTCATGGCGGTTGAGGGAGTGATTCCCGAAGCTGTGCAGATGATTCTGGCTGAGATACAGGAGCGGTATGATACCTATGAGAATTTCCTGTTTCATGAATATGATCTTACCGAAGAGGATCTGAACAGCCTTCGGGATTTCTATCTGGAAAATGCGGCGGAACGTGATTCATAATTCCGGCAGAATTCAATTGCGTTTTCACAAAATACAGCTATAATTGCAGTTATTAAAGCGTTTTGACGAAAAGAGCAGTACCTGTATAAGGAAAGACCAAGAGAGGGAATCAGATGCTGAAAGATTCCTGTCCGACCGCCAGGGAATTCACTTTTCCAGTGAGACTAATCCTCTCCGGCCGTCTCCGTTACAGACATGAATTAAGGTGTACATGCAGATACCTGCATGTAAATCAGGATGGTACCGCGTGTAATGCGTTCCTGTTGATCAGGAACGTGTTTTATTTTGGAGGCAGACAATTATGAGTGATCAAATGGAACAGGTTTTGAGTGAAGCACTGGAAGCAATCCGAAGTGCAGAAACCCCGGATGCGCTGAATGAGGTGCGGATCCACTTCCTCGGAAAAAAAGGAAGTATTCAGGCGCTGATGAGTCTGATGAAGGATCTTCCGAAAGAGGAAAAGCCGGCATTTGGCCAGCGGGTGAACACACTCAAAGCGGAAGTCAGTGAGAAATTGGAAGCACGCAGAGAAGAACTCTCAGCGCTTGCGCAGACGGCAAAAATGGCCAATGAAAAGATCGATATTACCCTGGCCGGTACAAAGCTTGAAATCGGAACGACACATCCGCTCATCATGATCCAGAATGAGCTGGAAGAGCTGTTTGTTGGAATGGGCTACAAGATTGCAGAGGGACCGGAAGTTGAAGCGGATTACTACAACTTCGAACTGGCAAATATCCCGCAGGATCATCCGGCCCGCGATATGCAGGATACCTTCTATATTGACCCCAACACGTTATTGCGTACTCATACGACGGCAATGCAGATGCGGGAACTTGAAAAGGCGAAAGGACAGCTGCCGATTAAGCTGATCTGCCCGGGAAAGGTTTACCGGCGCGATGATGACGATGCGACGCACAGCCATCAGTTTATGCAGTGTGAGGGTCTGGTTGTTGGTGAGCATATAACGCTTGCGGATCTCAAAGGAACGCTGGAGTATATGGCAAATGCGATGTTTGGAGAAGGCCGCAAGGTCCGCTTCCGTCCAAGCTACTTCCCGTTCACTGAACCATCGGTAGAGGTTGATGTCTCCTGTCCGTTCTGCAACGGCAAAGGCTGCAGCGTCTGTAAAGGTTCCGGCTGGATTGAGATCCTTGGTGCCGGCATGGTACATCCGCATGTGCTGGAGATGAACGGCTTTGACTCGGAGAAATGCAGCGGCTTCGCGTTCGGTGTCGGACTTGAGCGTGTTGCAATGCTGAAATATGGCATTGATGATATTCGTAATTTCTATTTGAACGATCTTCGGTTCCTGAAGATGTTTGACCGGTTTGACTGAGGAGGCATGGTATGCGTTTAAGTTATAAATGGCTTAGTGAATATGTAGATCTCTCTGGCATCACACCGGAGGAACTTGCAGAGAAGATGACGACTGCGGGACTGGAAGTTGAGGGGATTGAACCGCTGGCACAGGGCACAAATCTTGTGATCGGTGAAGTGATCTCCTGTGAAGCAATTCCCGAAACACATCTTCATGCAACAGTGGTACGTACGGGTGAAGGTGAGGAAAATCTTCATAAGATCGTCTGCGGTGCCCCGAATGTACGTACCGGACTGAAAGTGATTGCTGCGCTTCCCGGCGCAAAACTTCCCGGGATAACCATTCAGGCTCGGCCGGTGCGCGGATATGAAAGCAACGGCATGATCTGTGCGCTGTTTGAGCTTGGAGTCGATAAGAAGTATCTGAGTGAAGCACAGATCGCCGGTATAGAAGAACTGCCGGAGGATGCTCCGATCGGAGAAACCAATGTATTCGGTTATCTCGGACTGGACGATACGATTCTGGATGTATCGCTTACCCCGAACCGCGCAGACTGCTCTTCCATGTGGAATATGGCCAAAGAGGTTGGTGCGATCCTGAACCGTAAAGTTACCTGGCCGGATTATGAAGGGAAAAGTGATATCGGTGAAAAAGGAACATTCCGTTTTATTTCGAAAACCGATAAATGCCCGTTGTTCCTTGGTAAGGTTGTAAACCATGTCAAGGTCGGACCGAGTCCGAAGTGGATGGTGGACTATCTCCATGCGGCAGGCATGAATTCGATCAACAATGTTGTCGATATCAGTAACTTCGTAATGCTGGAGACTGGTCAGCCGCTTCATTATTATGATCTGGCAAAACTTCCGCATCATGAGATCACGGTTGTAGATGATATGGATACCGTAATCAAAGCGCTTGACGGTGTAGATTTCGAGATTCATAAAGGCGATATTCTGATCACGACCGGCGGAGAGGCAACGGGCGTTGCCGGAATCATGGGTGGTGAAGAATCCAAAATTGATGAAAAAACACAGGGCATTGTAATTGAAGCAGCTCATTTTGATCAGGCCAGCGTTCGTCGGACGTCGATACGTCTCAACCTGATCACAGAAGCAGCTCAGCGCTTTACAAAGGGTGTTGAACCGCTCTCCTGCAGAAAGGGTGTTGACCGTTCTGTCGAACTGCTGATGAAATACGCAGATGCCTCCGGGTTTGAGGCAACCGAAGTTGCCGGAAATGAAAAGTATGAGCCGGTAACCGTCTGTGAAACGCTGACGCACTGCAATGAACTGCTTGGTACGGAATTCACGATGGAGGAAGTGAAGGACGTTCTGACACGTCTGGATTTCAAGCCGGAAGTAAATGGGGATGAGATAATCTCTCACATTCCAAGCTACCGCACGGATATTGAACGTCCGGCAGATATTGATGAAGAAGTAATTCGTCTGATCGGCTTCGATAATCTTAAGTCGACGCTGCCGCATATGGAAACAACCGTTGGCATGCGAACTGCGGCACAGAAACTCCGTCAGGATACACGCCAAATCATGACAGGATTTAACCTCCACGAAATCGTTTCCTATACCTTAGTCGGACAGGAACAGATTGATGAGGCATTCCTTCCGAAGGGTGAGCCGGTGGAACTGGCAATGCCGATGAGTGAGGCCCGCCGTTATGTCAGAACCTCTCTGATTGGATCGGTTCTGGAAGTCATTCGCTACAACGAAGCACACTCCAATACGGATGCCGGTTACTTTGAGATTTCCAAAGTCTATTCAAAGGAAACGGAACAGGAACGCCTGGCAGTCATGCTGGACGGTGCAGTTGAAAAGGATCCGCTGCATCATTACGAAGTTCAGGGTGACTTCTATGCGATGAAGGGAATGCTCTTTACATGGCTCAAGCGGCTTGGCTATACCGAAGCCCGGATTCAGGTGAAGGCAAATAATACGGATACGGTTCATTTCCATCCGTATCGTTCTGCGGAAATCTGGATTGATAAGGAAAAACTCGGCGTATTCGGTGATCTTCACCCGGATGTGCTGAAACAGTATGATCTGCGGCAGGGGGTATATGCCGAACTGATCATTGATCCGCTGATGAATGGAAAGACTTCCCGTGTGAAGTTTGAGGCGCTTGACCGTTATCCTTCTGTGATGCGTGATATCGCGCTTGTCGTATCTTCCGATACGACTGCGAAGGAAATTCTGGATATCATCCGCAAGGAGGGCAAGAAGCTTGTCCGCTCCGCTGAAGTATTTGATGTCTATGAAGGGGAACATGTCGGTAAAGGCCAGAAGTCAATTGCACTTCGCATTACTTACCAGGCTTCTGACCGTACGCTGAAGGAAGAGGAAGTAACCTCCGCTCATCAGGCAATCCTTGATACGCTTCGCTCAAAGCTCAATGCACAGCTGCGTGCTTAGTATTTCATAAGTAAGAAAGCTAACTATAAATAAATCAAGTACTTCGCAGTAAAAAGTCGAGATATTTATAGCTGGTTATATGGAACCGCCAGTGTGGCGGTAGTGTTCTTTGAAATCGTGAATATGTGTACACTGAAAACAACTGTCCTTGAACAAACAGCTTGATTGTAACGAATTGTTCAATATTAGTATCAGTGAAGCTTTGTTGGGTCGATCTTTTCACTGCTCTTCCCCAGGTGAAAGATGATCCTCTGTTGCTTGCGCACGGAATGGCCCTGCGCGCAGCGGTGAGTCTTACCTTC
>JAEEPV010000106.1 GCA_016284975.1 Solobacterium sp. | reverse complement strand
TCTGATTCGCTATCCTGCTTGCGGTCTTTATCCGCATTTCCGCACGCTCCCACCTCAAACAGAAGTGTCAGAACCGTCATAAAACTGATGATTTTTTTCATTTCTTATCTCCTACACCCATTATACAAATCTGCATGTCCCCGATGAGAGTCGTGTTTTTTAATTACACTGGCGCCTACTTCTCCGTATATTTCGTCATGAAAAAATGTGCAGCGGGTGCACGCCTTGTTAAATCGCTTCATATACGTATAAAAAAAGACCCTCCCAGGCATAGTGCCCAAGAGGGTCAAATCTCGCTAACTGCTCTTTGTTAAGCTGAAATTATTACTTAACGTTGGAGAAGTACTTGATGGTGCGAACCATCTGAGAAGTATAGGAGTTCTCGTTGTCATACGGCTATAGGGTGCGTTTTTATCAAGGCTCATCATGCTTCATCTTCCCTGTTTATCACATATCGGAGAAACAGCAAGTTTTCGTCTTATCTCATCACGGTTCGTCTTGTTTCAGTGTAATCGTGTAACTTCAGGTGTAAGCAAAAGTGTAAACCTGCATGCATATCTTCGTTGGATCTAAACTGGAATTTACCTTTATGAATACTATTGTCTGTGTTTTTCAATCCACTCAACGGCAAAGTCCACTAACTCACGCTGCTTCATGATTTTCAATTCTGTTTCGCCAATTGCTGCTGTATTAACAGTATGTACTGCTTCAAAAGCAATTCCTATATCCTTAAAATCTTCACCATCTACAAACAGCGTTTCATATGCTTTCCAGACTCGCTTTCCATTTTCCATGACTGCACTGTGTTCAACACCTGTATGCTTTCCTCGATACTCAGCACGAACATCTGCCAAATGAATAGAGGTATTTTTGTCATAGTCCACACCGATCAACAGTATCTTTCCGTCAAGATCATAAAGCTTTCCAATTGGAGATGTATCCCCAAAAATATCAGAAAGATCATGATTTTTCGTGAGATATTCTGCATTTCTCCCCCACGCAGTAAAAGATCTGGCCGGATGGTCGCTCCTCACTGCTCCAGGCCATGATCGAAACATCTCTGCAACAGCCCCCATCGTATTGGTAGGAGTAATCGTCTTATTATAAGCTGGCCAATTCTCTCTGATTCTGTCCCATTCAGTTTCATCAGCATCCCAATGAACACCGGTTTCAGGATCAAGATTTTTCCATGACTGCGTCGGCATCATAATAGTTCCTTCTTTTCCAACGGTCTCAATCAGAGCTTCTATGACAGCTTGTGCACCGCCGCATACATACCCAATCTTCCCAAGAGAAGTATGTACCATCACAGAATCTCCTCTTTGAAGGCCAACGGTCCTTAAAGCATCTGCTATTTCTGACTTAACTACTGTTTTCATATTGCCCCAATCACCAATTTATACAATTCAGGATATTATCCTTAACGATCCCGATTTGTCGAACTCTCATTGAAACAATTATAAAGTTTATAAGATCAATGTTTCACCGATGAAGCTGAAGTTTAGCTACATCCTTTAAACGCAAAAACAGAGACAGTTTCACCTGTCCCTGCTAGAAACTTCATTCGCTTTTTTCTTTTCAAACTTACTCTACGCCTGTGTTCGGTACATATGCCCGTTTAGGATTCTGAGCATTTGTTCCAGGTTTCCGGATTACAAATGTGGAGTATCCGTCCGGGTTATCAAATGTACACCACTCAGCTGTTACCCATCCATTGTAGGTTGCGATGAGTTTTCCGTTCTTGTAGTGATCTACCAGAACCGCTCCATCCGGGAATCCAGGTGCAGGGATCCCAATGTTGACTGTTCCATAGGTTTCCCACTGCGGTGTGATGTCATATGTAATGGAGTTAGCGTTAGAAGATACCTTAGTCACACTCCAGACATTTTTCTGTGAGAAATATGCAAAGGTAAAGTTTCTGAGGTCTTCAAGATAAAATTTATCAGGCAGCCATTTGTGTCCAAAAGCCACCAGTCTGTCAAAGCTCTCGATCAAATTTGTAGCGATGATTTCACGGCCATCATATCGATCTGTATTAATCCGTCTCAGGATTGGATGTTTTGATGGTAGTTCGTTTGAGGCCGCGGAGAAGGTGCGGCACAGCAGACAAGTTATTTTTTCTCGAGTTCTGTCCAGTTCAGTTTCGCGGCAATATCAGTATCTACCGCATTGCCTGACACACCGATTGTGTCACCATACTGATTCTGATAGACATGGTCAGCGACAGCGCTGGCTTCCACGGTATTGCCAGATGGAGTTACATAACTGTTTACTCCTCGGATAGCCTCCGAATAATTGTTGCTGATACGAGATTGAGAATCCATACGTTTATTCCAGCTGTCCATGATCCCGGCTGAAGTCTGTGCATTGTTCCGCGCAATCATCCGTGAAGTCTGCTGCTGCATCTGTATTGTCTGCATCTGCTTCTGATGAGCTAGCGCCTGTTTCTGTGAAACTTCTTGCTGTAGTGCCGCAAACTTCTGTTGGATAATCATGGACTCCTGCTGTGCCAGATGACTATCTGGTTTTAACGATGAAACAAAGCGAAGGAAAATGTTTGTAACGGAAGCCTCCGCATCAGCAGGAAAGATCGCAGAATACCGTCTTAGTGCCCCAAAAAGAATGAATGATATTCCTTTTCCATGTTCCGCAGAATGTCCAAATGGGAAAGAGCCATCGGGATTTACCGTCACCTGTGCGATGAGTTTTGAATCTGTTTGGGACTTTTCTGCACTGTTTCGTTTCATAACACCAAGAATTCCGCCATGCATCCAGTCAGCCATCGTCATCTTCTGTTTTCCACTTATGACATCGCTGAATGTCTTTTTGAAGTCAGAGACAGTTTCGGCAGCGCCGCTACTCTGCAAAACTTTCCCAACTGCAGAAGAAAACTGTCCGAGCAGTTTTGAGCCGCCTAGCTCTGCGCCGACATAATCGCATCCGGAGAGAACAATAACGTTTGTACCGTTTAATACCCCAGAATACCGGTAAAGAACAGAGTCACAAAGTTTGTTTTCAATCGGCATTGTCAGTTCAAGGTAACGGAAATAAGTTTGGAGTTCCCGCTGAAGCTGTTCATCTGCAAGCTGCGGATGTACTCCGAATAAGCTGGGGAGTGAAGCTTTTGCGAGAGGCGTAAGTGATAATCCTGTAATCTGTTCCGTCCATGTTTTCTGGAATTCATCAGGATCTACGAAAGAGGTATATCCATTTTTGGTGTGCGTCTGTAATAGGGACAGGATCGTTTTGATTCCGACAGAATGGATGTCGTAATAAAGTTCCTTTGATGTGGAACCAAGTACGATTCGCTCATCCGGACTAACTGCACGAATCACCGCTTTTAAGGGTACAAACTCAGATTGCCATTCCTGCAAAACCATTGCTTCGGTTAGATAACCATTAGGAATGACTGCGCTTGCGACAGGCAATCCATCGGGTGTCGAAAAAACGGTTTCATTTTGAGGCGCAGTTTCGTTCTGGTAAGAAATGTGAATCTGTGTTCCACAATGAGGGCAGTAGACGTTTACCATTCCGTTTTCTACATGTAAGGAGCCTCCGCATTGGGGGCAGATATATGCTTTTAATTCCATAATCTATTTATACCTTTCAAAAAGAATTTTATCTAAATCTTATTACACTGACATACTCATATTTATGATTGATGCCTAAATAGGCATGCTTTTCCGGCGTAGACAAATGAATTAGTCACTGGACGCTCTGTCATCTTCGATATGTGCGATAAACTAATACTGAAAGAACAATGCGATGAGACGATCGGTTGCCTTATTACTTACAGGAATGCTCTGCGCGTGCGGTGGCTCTTCTGCGGTGCCGGAAGAATCCAAACCGTCCGGAACCGTTACAGATCTGGAATCACTTGCCTACATTGGCTATGGGGCTTACCGGATCATTCAGAATTCGTAAAGCTGAGAGACATTGTAGTTATGGATAAAAAAGTATAGTGCATATTGTTTGGTTATAACAGTTTTTTATGTGGATTAATAATCATATCTTGGAGGGTCTGACATGAGAAAAACTATATTAATGCTTGTGTTAACTATTTTTGGGTGTTTCATGGCATTTGGATGTGGAACAAAAGATACTCCCTCGGAGGTTTTATCTTCTGCAGAAGAAGTATCTACAATAGAATCAGAAGCATCAGACGCGGTGATGGCGGAACGTCTCAGCAAAGAGGCTACCACCAACACGATCCCGGAAAACCTAAAAAAGAAGGCCCTTGAAATGCCCTATGCTGATTATCAGAATTTACCTGCGTGGCATGGAACAACCTTGATGAACAAAGTGGAGTATGGCTGGGGACCGGATGGCAAACTTACAGATTACAGTAAAGAACTGGTGGAAGAGCTTGCAGAAGTGGGTTTCAACTTCATAAGAGTAACGCAGGACACTAGAATTTATTTCCTGGAAAAGACAGGAGATCCGGGCGAATACTTTAATGGCAACAGTGATATGGTCAACATTCAAGAGCTCAAAAAGGTCGATGACCTTATTGGATGGTGCATAGAAAAAGGTATTCATGTATGTCTCGATGTTCACAGTACCCCTGGTGGATATATGATAGGCGGAGACGAGGAAGCTTCTAGGGAACTCCTGTTTACCGAGGGCAGCGAAGAAGAACAGATATTTATCGACTATTGGGAATTTATGGCTATGAGGTATGCTGATATTCCTAATAATGCACTGTCCTTTAACCTCTATAACGAGCCTCCGCGTTTTGCCACAGATGAACAGTACACGACGCTAATGAAAAAGGCACTGGATGTGATTCGGAAGACCACACCAGATCGTCTTATCTTTGTTGATATGCTTCAGTACGGGCGCGAACCGGTATACGGCCTTGTTGGCGAAAACGTGGTTCAGACTTTCCATAGCTATGACCCCTATGAGTTTACGCATAATCTTGTGGACAACGCAGACTATGAGGCAGGAAGAGGAGAGAGGGAAAGCGCTATAAGGCAGGTGGTAACATATCCGCTTCCCGCGGTTGCACTGGGAATCCGCGATGGCTATGTTGTGACAGGTGATTTCCCTGCGGGAACAGAACTGACAATACGATTCGGAGAAGGCGGCGCCGGTGCAGAAACCATCCTCTTAGCTGACGGAAAGCAGCTCTTTACTCAGAAGTTTGATAAAGATATGTTATTGGAAAATGGCTTTGTTCTTGATGAATATGATAACTTTGCATATTACTTGGATTCTAACCCTGGAGTTTCCATGCTCGAGTATAAGGTGGCTCTTGAGAATCCAGCAAAAGAACTGAGATTTGAACTTAAGAATGAGCATTGGCTGGACATAAACGAGCTGATTATTTCCACCGATACCTTCAAAACTAAGATAGTAGGACAGTGGATCGAGAAAATCGGAGATGACATTCCCCCCACACGGGCACATGTTGATGAAAATGGTATTGTTACACTGACAAATGGTGCTGCAAAATACAATATCGGCAAGGAGTCGCTCAGCGAGATGTTTCAAAAGTATGTGGATTTCAGAGAAAAGACTGGAACCCAGGTGATGCTTCAGGAGTTTGGAGACTGTGTATACACAGAGATAAATGGTGCCCAGACATATTATGATGACATGCTGTCTATTTGTGAGGAGGATGGGTTTAGCTGGTGTCAATTCGGCTTTGATGGTGGAGATTTTTCGCTTGTACCTGTGAATGAAAGTTATAAAAGGCGTGGTGCAACCTACGAGAAGTTATCAAGCGGCAGAGAAATCTGCGCTGAACTTAGGAACGTACTTCAAAAGCATATGAAGTAACAACGATTAGGAGGAACAAGATGATAAGGTTTAATATTCCCAATGAAAAGGTTTCGTCCAATCCTTTTACGGCAATGTCTGAGGAAGACTTTCTTCAAAAACTCGAGAGATCCAGAACACATGCGAGCCAAGGAATGATACGAAATGCAGATGATGTGATTGCTGACATGAGAAATAGCGGCAAAACATCCAATTGATAATATCCTTGTTCTTAGAGGTAAGGTCAACCAATAATTCGGCATTTACAATAATATCCGCAAAATATAAAAATATGCGGATAAATATCTAAGTGGAAGCGCATATATATGATGGACCGTAGGGAATGCCTAGCAGAATATGGCTCTGACTATATGCTTAAAAAGCAGGTGAATGAAGGAAACCTGTTCTGTGTAGGAAAGGCTGTTTATTCGACAGAAAAAGATGTGCCTTACGTTGCTGTCCTTGCGTTCAAGTATCCAAACGCAGTGGTCACAATGCACACTGCTTTCTACTTGCATGGGCTTACAGATGTGATACCAGACGAATATGATTTTGCAACTGACAGAGATGCCGCAAAGATACATGAAATAAACGTAAAACAGTATTTTATTCCTGGTTACTATTTCCAACAGGGAGTGGAAAAGATGAAGGTAAAAGGATATCCGATTTCCATTTACAGCAAGGAAAGAATGCTCATTGAATTGCTTCGTTATAAAAGCAAACTTCCATTTGATTATTACAAAGAAGTCCTGTTGAATTACCGTAAAATCATGCCAAAGCTGAATGTGCAGGAAATTCAAGACCTTGCGCTGGAATCACCGAAGAGTGGAAGAGTAATGGAAACGTTGCAGATGGAGGTTATGTAAGATGAAGAATGTTTAATTTTTCAAACATCCAATGGGAATAACATATACACCGTCTTCTCGCCTATAACCATATTCAGTTGCAGTTATAACAAGCTTGAGATCCGGCAATCGTAGCGGAACTTGTT
>JAEEPV010000009.1 GCA_016284975.1 Solobacterium sp. | reverse complement strand
TTCGGCACTGCTTTTCTTTACAACTGCCGGAAATTATAAAATTTCGCAGATGGAAGGTATGCTAGAATTAAAAAAGACATTTATTATTTATAAATTTTTTATAGCGCATTAGAGGAACCCGAAAAAACAGATTCGGAGGTGAGCCTTTGTGAGAGCACAGAAGCAATTGAAACAGCTGATTCTACTGTTCCTGTTTTTTGCGTGTTCAGTCACGATTTCCCTTCCGATCAAAGCGCATGCGGAAGAAAAGACGAAGGTTATCCGGATCGGCTGGTTTGAGTCTACGTTCTGTTACCGAGATTCCTTCGGCAGAAGGTGCGGCATTGACTATGAATACCAGCATAAGATCTCTGCCTATACCGGATGGACCTATGAATATGTCGAAGACAGCTGGCCGAATCTGTTTCAGAAGCTGATGGCGGGCGAGATCGATATGCTGAGTGACGTTTCCTATACGGAAGAACGCACCGAATCCATGCTGTTTCCGGATCTGCCTATGGGAACGGAATCCTATTACATCTATATCGATGCGGATAACCGGACGATCACCGCAGAAGATCTGAGTACGTTTAACGGAACGAAGATCGGTGTAAACAAAGGCAGTGTTCAGGAAGGCTTTCTGGCAGACTGGATCGAAAAGAACAACCTGAATGTTGAAATCGTTCCTCTGGTGGATGAAGAAGAAGCGTCCATGGGCATGATTGATACGGGGGAAATCGACGGTTATGCCTCGACGAATACCTTTGGTGCGAAAGGAAAAATAGTCCCTGCCTGCAGAATAGGCTCTTCGGATTACTACTATGCGGTCAATAAGAACCGGCCGGATATTCTGGCAGAACTGAATTATGCTCTGGCGGCGATTCAGGCTGAAGATCCGTATTTCAATGCGCGTTTATCGGATGAACAGCTCAATACAACCAAGACAAATGTCTTCCTGACCGCAAGCCAGGAAGACTGGTTAAAGGAGCATGGTGTGATCCGGGTAGGCTACCGGAAGGACTTTCTTCCGTTCTGTGAGACGGACAGGGAAACCGGAGAGATGACCGGCGCACTGAAAGACTATCTTGCCCATGCCGTAAACACCCTGGTGAATTCGGATATTCAGTTTGAGGCGATTCCGTATGCTTCGACCGAAACGGCACTGGAAGCTATGAGAGCCGGAAAGATCGACTGTGTTTTCCCGGTATATATGAGTTCTTATGATTCCGATGAAATGGGTATAAGGCTTACCAGTCCGGCAATGCGAACCGAAGTAAATGCGGTCATGAGTGTGGATGATGAGCGGGCACTTTCTTCGGAGAGCGAGCTGGTCTTTGCGGTCAACGCCGGGGATGTTAATACGAAAACATTCATCATGGAGTTTTATCCTGCAAGCTCGATCGTGACCTGTAAGAATAATGCCGAAGGGTTTGAAATGGTCGCTTCGAAAGATGCGGACTGTGTTCTTGTCAGTAATTACCGGATCTCCGACGCAGAAGAACGGATGGAGAAAAGCACGCTCTACTCGGCTCCGACCGGAGAATCCATTCCGTTTTCCTTTGCGGTAAACAAGGACAACCGGGAGCTGTATTTCATTCTGAACAAAACAGTTGTCATGACGCAGAACGAGGATATGGATTCCGCACTTGCGTCGTACATGAATACAAATCAGAAGGTTTCGCTTGGCGAGTTCCTGAGAGATAACTGGATCTGGGTGCTTGCCGTAATCTCTGCTGTGTTTATCACGATCCTTGTTCTGTTGTATCAGAAACTGCAGGCAGAGCGGACAGCGAATGAACAGGAGCGGATGCTGGAAGAAGCGGCCAAGATCGCAGAACTGAAAGAGTCGATCTCATCACTTCTTGATAACATTCCTGGCATGACTTTTACCAAGGATGCCAGGACCGGCGTTTATCTTGCCTGCAATCAGGCATTTGCGGAATATGCGCACAGAAGGTCACCGCAGAGTGTGATCGGATTAACCGATGCGGAGCTGTTTGATAAGAAGACGGCAGAGCATTTTGTCGAGGAAGACCAGGTGGCCCTCTCCATGGATGAGCCATATATCTTCTTTGAGGATGTACAGGATGCGGCCGGCAACCAGCGGCAGCTTCAGACGACCAAGCTGAAATATACCAATGATGAGGGGAAAAAGTGTGTACTGGGTTTCTGTCAGGACGTTACCGATATGGTAAGAATCCAGCGTGAAAACGCGACAACCAGGGAGGCCTATGAAAACGCCAGAAGCACCGGTATCATCTATACGCATATTGCTCAGGCCCTGGCACGCGGATTTAAATATCTTTATTACACCAACCTCGACAGTGAAGAGTTCATTGAATACCGTACCGAGGAGGACGGAACGCTCACGGAACAACGGCGCGGTTTTCACTTCTTTGAGGTATGCAGGGATTACATCAAAAACAATATTTATCAGGATGATCAGGCTGCTCTGGAAAAAGCGATGAATCGAAAAAATCTGATCGCGGCTCTGGATCAGGATGAAATTGTTATCCTGACCTTCCGGATGATGCTTGAGAACGAACTGCGTTTTGTCAGTCTGCGGGTTTCCCGGATGGAAGATGATGACCGGTTCATCGTCATCGGTATCTCTGATATCAATGATCAGATGAAGCAGCGTCAGTTAGCGGAGCGGCTGAAGGAAGAACAGATTGCCTACAACCGGCTCAGTGCACTTACCGGTGACTTCCTCTGTATTTATGTTGTTGAACCAGGAAGTGGCTGGTACCGGGAATTCAGTTCAACAACCCAATATGAAACCCTGATGGAGAAGAAGGAAGGAAGAGGATTCTTTGCGGCTACCCGGGAATCGGCCCGCAGAGTAATCTATCCGGAAGATCTGAACCGTTTCCTTTCTGCCTTTACCGAAGAGAACATCATGGCGGAAATCAAACGCGCGGGTATTTTTACGCTGAGCTATCGCATCATCATCGAAAAGAAACCAATTTATGTACAGCTTAAGGCCGCCATGGTAGAGGAAAAAGAAGGGCCTCGTCTGGTTGTCGGAATCTCGGATATCGATGCCCAGGTACGGCAGGAGGAGCAGTACGTACAGAATCTGTCCAGGGCCCGGATCGAGGCGAATATTGACGGACTGACCGGAGTCAAGAACCGGCATGCATATCTCATGGCGGAGGAACGTCTGAATGAACAGATTGAACGGCAAATGTCACCGGAGTTTGCAATTGTCATACTCGATGTCAACGATCTGAAGCGGATCAACGATACCGAAGGGCACAGTGCCGGAGATCAATGGATCCGCAATGCCTGCAAGGTCATCTGTGATGTCTTCAATCACAGCCCGGTGTTCCGGATCGGCGGAGACGAATTTACGGTCATCGTACAGGGCACGGATTATCAGAACATCGATCAGCTGATCACACAGGTAAATGAACATAACATCGAAGCGCAGAAGAACGGCGGTGTTGTGATTGCCTGCGGTATGTCCAGATATAATGGTGATGACTGTGTCGCACCGGTATTTGAACGTGCAGATCAGAATATGTATGACAATAAGAATGATCTGAAAACAGGAAAGAACTGCGGATCCGTATAAAAGAGATCGGAAGAAACGCAGAAGAAGGTTTATATGACAGAGAAGAAGATAACGATTCCTACAGAAACCAAACAGGGTCAGCCTTCCGGCGGATTGCGGGCCGGGTTTACGCCGCTTGGCATTTGGGCGTTCTCCATCGGTACGAGTATCGGCTGGGGTTCATTCATCGTGACCTGCAATACCTACCTGCAGAAGTCCGGCGTGCTTGGCACGGTGTTTGGTCTTCTGATTGGCATGGCGGGCATCCTGGTAATCGCATGGAACCTGCAGTACATGATTCAGGAGGCACCGGATGCGGGAGGCATCTATTCCTTTGGAAAAAAAGTCACCGGAAAGGACTTCGGTTTTCTTGCGTTCTGGTTTGTTCTGCTGACGTATCTGGCCATCCTATGGGCCAATATGACATCGCTTCCGCTGTTTGCGCGGTTCTTCCTTGGAAATACGTTCCAGTTTGGCTTTCAGTATAAGATCTTCGGCTACCAGGTGTGGATGGGAGAAGCACTGCTGTCCATGTGTGCCATCGCGCTTATCGGTTTTCTCTGTGCAAAGAGTTCACGAATGCCCGGAAAGATCATGACGATTGCGGCTTTGACATTTGCGATCGGCTTTACGGTCTGTGCTCTGATCGCGATTTTCCGGCATGACCCTTCGTTCCGGTATTCTCCGCTTTATCTGGAAGGTTCGAGCTCCTTTGCGCAGATCATCCGGATCGCGGCGATTTCGCCATGGGCGTTTATCGGTTTTGAAAACATTTCGCACTTCTCGGAAGAATACGATTTCCCGGTTCGGAAAGTACGCGGCATCCTGATCTCATCTGTACTGGTTACGACCCTGCTGTATCTCTTTGTGACCCTGTTGTCGGTTTCGGCCTATCCGCCGGAATATCAGAGCTGGCTGGCATATATCCGAGATATGGGAAACCTGGAGGGAATCAAGGCGGTTCCGGCGTTCTATGCCGCAAACTATTACCTTGGTCAGACCGGTATTACGGTATTGATGTTATCGCTGTTCGCGGTAATCCTGACAAGTCTCATCGGCAATCTGCTTGCCCTGAGCCGTCTTCTGTATGCGGCGGGAAGAGGCGGGGAAGTACATCCTTCACTGGCACAGCTGAATGAGCGCGGTATTCCGTATAAAGCAATCACGGCGGTCGTCATTCTTTCGATATTCATTCCATTTCTGGGAAGAACGGCAATCAGCTGGATCGTCGATGTCACAACCCTTGGCGCAACGATTATTTATGGTCTGATCTCATATTCGGTATGGCGTCTTGCCAGGAAGGAAGGAAGAAAGACGGAAACCGTTACCGGTGTCGTCGGAATGATTTTGATCTTCGTGATCGCATTGCTGCTGCTGATACCGGGTCTTCTGCCGTTTCAGGCAATGGAAACGGAATCCTATATTCTGTTCATCGTCTGGTCACTTCTGGGCCTTGTATATTTCCGCATGCTGGTACGGGCTGACCACAACCGGGATTACGGTCAGAGCGTGATCGTGTGGATCATTCTTCTGATTCTGATTCTGTTCGCTTCCATGATGTGGGTTTCCAGAGCGACAGAAAATGCGGCCAATGAAGCAGTTCATAATATTTTTGAATATCATGAGACGCATCCTGTAGATGATACGAATGAAGTCATCCGGGAAGAACGCATTTCCTATCTGGAAGAACAGGCGAAGGATATCAGCCGGGTCAATACGATGTATATCGCGGTTTCGATGGGACTGTTCCTGCTGGTCATCATAATGATGCTGAATAACTACAGGGATAATCAGAAGCTTGGTGCACAGCTGAGTGAAGCGGAAGAAGAGGCAGAAGCGGCAAAGAAGATTGCAGAGATGCGGAAGACGATTTCGTCGCTTCTTGAGAATATGCCGGGACTTGCCTTTACCAAAGATGCGGCAACCGGAAAATATCTTGTGTGCAACCAGGCATTTGCGGAATATGCGCATAAGAAGACACCGGAGGGAGTCGTGGGACTCACCGATGCGGAAATCTTTGATGCGGAAACAGCTTCGCATTTTGTGAAAGATGACCAGATGGCGCTTTCCATGGATAAGCCGTTTATCTTTATTGAAGAAGTACCGGATGCGGCAGGAAATCCGCGCCGGTTCCAGACAACCAAACTGAAATATACCGATGACGAGGGAAGAGCCTGCATTCTCGGTATCTGCCGCGATGTGACGGATATGGTTCGCATCCAGCATGACACTGCCATGACGAAGGAAGACTATGAGAATGCACGCACTGCCGGAATCATGTATACCCATATCGCACAGACTCTGGCCCGCGACTATATGGATATGTTCTATGTGAATCTGGATACGGAACAGTACATTGAATACCGCAGAGGCAACGAAAGCAGTGCGCTTTCCGAGATGCACCGCGGCTGGCATTTCTTCAGTGACTGTATTACCGACCTGAGCGAGAGAGTCTATCCGGAAGATCGGGAAGGATTCCTGAACGCCATGGACCGCAGAACACTGATGAATATGCTGGAACGCAAAGATACCTTTCTTATGACGTACCGGGAGATCGGCGAAAAAGATCCGAGATACGTCAGTATGAAGGTATCCCGCATGGAGGATGATGATCATTTCATCATCGTCGGAATTACAAACGTCGATGCGGAGATGCGTGAAGCAATGGCGAAGAGCGAGGCTCTGGCGGAAGCACTGACGTCTGCGGAAGAAGCGAATAAGTCCAAGACGACCTTCCTTTCCAGTATGAGCCATGAGATCCGTACACCGATGAATGCGATTATCGGTCTCGATAAACTGGCGCTGCGGGATGAGAACCTCAGTGAACAGACCCGGAATTATCTGGAGAAGATCGGCGGAAGCGCAAGCCATCTGCTGGATCTGATCAACGATATTCTGGATATGAGCCGGATCGAGTCCGGACGTCTGATTCTGCACAAGGAAGTATTCTCCCTGACGTCCATGCTGGAACAGATCAATACCATGGTCACATCACAGTGTGAGGACAAGGGACTTACGTATGAGTGCCGGATTCTGAACGAGGTAGACGAATCGTATATCGGTGATGATATGAAGCTGCGTCAGGTGCTGCTCAACATTCTGTCCAATGCGGTGAAATTCACCGAAGCACCCGGCAGTATTACTTTGACCGTAGAAAAGACGGCGATGTTTAAGGATCAGTCGACGCTGCGCTTCAGTATCAAAGATACCGGTATTGGTATGGATCCGGAGTTTATTCCGAAGATCTTTGATGCGTTCTCTCAGGAAGATGCCAGTCGTAAGAACAAATACGGCAGCACCGGTCTGGGCATGGCCATTACGAAATCGATTGTGGAAATGATGAACGGTTCGATCGGCGTGGAATCGGAGAAAGGCGTTGGAACCGAATTTGAAGTATCCGTCACACTGCGAAACTGTGTTCCGGATGAAGCGGATGCGGAAACGTATATCGATCCGAGTCTCTTGAAGGTGCTCGTTGTAGATGACGATCCGATCGCGGCCGAACATGCCCGAATGGTACTGGACGAAGTCGGAGTCTGGGCGGAAACCTGTAACAGCGGTGAAGAAGCGCTGCGGATGATGGAACTGCAGCATTCCAAAGGCAAGCCTTATAACCTTATTCTGATGGATTGGAAAATGCCGGGAATGGATGGTTTTGAGACATCGGAAGAGATCCGGAAACAGTTCAAAGATGAGAGTGCGGTTGTCGTACTTACCGCATTTAACTGGGATGATATTCAGGATGAAGCGGACCGTGCCAGCGTAGACGGTTTCCTGATGAAGCCTCTGACAGCCGCGAATGTCCTGCAGGAATTTGAGAAACTTGCACATAAGAATAACTCGACGCTGTTCCAGGAGCGGAAACGTGCAGATCTTGCCGGAAGAAGGATTCTGCTGGCAGAAGATGTACAGGTCAATGCCGAGATCATGATCGATATGATGGAATTTGAAAATATCGTAGTTGATCATGCGGAGAATGGAAGAATCGCGCTTGAGATGTTCCAAAACAGTGAAGAGGGAACCTACTCGGCAATTCTGATGGACGTGCGTATGCCGGAGATGGACGGTCTGGAGGCTACGGCTGCGATCCGTGCGCTGAACCGGAAAGACGCAAAACAGATCCCGATCATAGCCCTGACGGCAAATGCCTTTGATGAAGATGTACAGCGTTCCCTGCAGGCAGGTATGAATGCACATCTCTCCAAGCCGGTGGAATCGGAGTATCTGATCCGGATGATGGGAGAGCTGATCTACGAGGCAGAGGCGTCGAA
>JAEEPV010000105.1 GCA_016284975.1 Solobacterium sp. | reverse complement strand
TATCTTCCCGGTCGAAATCGCGGTAAGACAGGTTCATGACAAATGGTACGGGAGAATAGCCTGAATCACGGAATGCGAAGAAATCTTTGATTGCGTGATCCAGCACGAAGAGATCATGTTCGAGGATCTGATGGCTCTCTTCAAGAATCGGCACGTATACTTCCGGTTCAATGATTCCGTATTCCGGATCATTCCATCTTGGCAGAGTTTCCATACCGCAGACAAGCTTGTTTACGGAACGAATGATCGGCTGATAAACAACATCGAACCAGCCGTTTTCAAGCGCCTTGTCAAAGTTATCCTGGATGTACTGCTTGATTTCCAGCTTGTGGTGCATTTCTTCGTCGTACCAGTAGAACAGTTCGTTACTGCCGGCATTTTCCATCGCCTGCCGTGCGTTCTCGCAGGCACGGGAAATATCGATACCCTCATCTTCCACTTCGTAAAGACCGGCTTTCAGAGAAACATTGGCTTCACCGCTGTTGCGCTGAATCTCTTCTGCAATCTCTCTGAGTTTTTCTTCCAATCCGTTTCGGGTTGTCAGAATCGTAAAATGATCATCCGTAAACCGGCAAACCATCTCATTCCTGAATCTCTCAGTCAGGAAATTTGCGACCATCAGCAGAAGGTTGTCCCCTGCCTCAAAGCCGTATTTCCGGTTGTAGTTATTGAAGTTTGTAAGATTCAGATACGCCACTACCGGTTTCTTTCCACTCAGGCGCAGGCCGTCCGCCAGAAGGTCTGCCTTGGAACGGAAATACATCATATTCGGCAGCTTGGTCAGTGTATCCATTTCACCGGAACGCAATGCACTTTCCATCTGTTTCAGCGAGTCTTCATCCAACGGTTTGTTCGCATCATATTCGCAGCCGATCGAACTTCCTTTATGCGTCATCTTTCCGTCATAAAGCCGGGAATCCGCAACGGATACCATCTTCTGTACATCCCCTGCATTCCGGCACATACCATAGGTGTATCCGGCCGTTGATCCAAGATGAAGCGTCTTGTCATCACATTCAAAGATATGAAATCTGCTCTTCCATTCCGACAGCGCACTGAGCAGCTTTACCTGATCCCACTCCGGCAGAATAAGCAGGAATTCATCGCCGCCAAAACGGTATACATTCTCTTTGCCAAAGGTAGCGCACAACGTATCGGCCATATGCTTGAGCACCTTATCACCGGTGTCATGCCCGTAGGTATCGTTATAGTATTTAAAGTCATCAATATCCGACATCATGACGACCAGCTTCCTGCCGACGAACTTTTCGATATCCGAATGCAGGCCGTACCGGTTCTTGATACCGGTGAGTTCATCAGTAACCGAGATTTCCTTCAGCTTGTCATTCATCATCTGAATTTTGACTGTATTTCGCCCGTTGCCCAGTTGATCGATCCATCGAACAATGGATACGATTACGATCATGATCGCAAAGATCAGAAGAACACGGTTCACATAGTCCGAAAGAATCACTCTGGTATTGGTAATATCCGGAATCAGAATAAAACTGAGATAACCGCCGAGGATGCTGACAAGCGGAAATATCAGCACCAGCGCAAATGTCCAGGCAACCATGGGCAAAAAGACAAAAGCCTGCTTGCCGACCGAGTAGTCATACGTTGCGATGCTCTGGCCGATGATAAAACAGGCGAACAGATAAAAGTAAAGACTGATTCGACAGACAAGGGTATTCCGATATTTTCTGGTCTCATACAGAAGCGCAACAATCAGAAGCTGCACCGCCGCAAAGCCCAGTACATAGAACATCAGATTATAATTTTTTTTCGAAATCAGACCCCATAAGAATACGGATCTGTTGTACATGAAATATTCGACTACCAAGGTATACACCGCAAGCGGAATGGAAATGCGCATATTCATGGTATCGATGTATTCAAAAACGGCGCGATTCTTTTCATCGAATCCCAGAACGTGCAGAATATTTTTAAAAAAGTCGTTAATTGACATGAAAGAACCTATATGTATTTTTATTCTACTATAAATGCTTGTTCGTTTTGAGATGAATTTCACAATAATTTATCAGATCTGACCGATACCAAATAACGTCTGAAATACATATAATAAATATCAGAAAGACTGAGGGCATGACATGAAAATGATCCTTTTATGCGGCGGCGGCGGGAAACGTCTCTGGCCGATTTCAAACAACGTACATTCTAAACAGTTTATTCAGCTGTTTGATGACGGAAACGGGCATTATCAGTCCATGCTGGAACGGGTATTCGCTGAGATCCGTTCCATTGACCCGAACATGCAGGTTACGATTGCCTCCGGGCGGATCCAGACGGAAGAAGTGCGCAGTCAGCTTGGCTATGATGTAAACATGACGGAAGAGCCAAGCCGCAGAGACACCTTCCCTGCCATTTCCCTTGCGGCATCTTACCTGAAAGATCATGACAAGGTCGATCCTTCCGAACCAATCGTCATCTTCCCGGTCGACAGCTATGCCGATCACTCTTTTTACGAAACACTTTTTCGACTTGGAGAAGTTGTGGAAAGCGGCCGTTCCAATCTTGTTCTCATGGGGATCGAGCCTACGGAACCGAGTGAAAAGTTCGGTTATATCATCCCTGCATCCGATGATCCGATCAGCGATGTAAAGGAGTTTAAGGAAAAACCGGACCGGGAAACCGCAAAACATTATATTGAAGATCTGCACGCCCTCTGGAATGCCGGCGTCTTTGCCTGCCGTCTGGATTATCTTCTGAAGCGGGCAGAACGGGTATTCGGCAACAGCAGCTACAACTATCTTGTTCAGCATTATCCGGAACTCAAAGCCATCAGCTTTGACTATGCGGTCGCAGAACGGGAATCCAGCATCAGTGTTGTCCGCTATGAAGGCGTCTGGAACGATGCCGGAACATGGAACAGCGTTGCGGAACTGCTCAACAATAAATCCCAGGGTCAGGTCGTTATGGATGATCAGTGTGAAAACACTCTGGTCGTCAACCATCTGGATCTGCCGGTACTGGCAATGGGCACAAAGAATCTCATTGTCGCAGTCGGCAGAGACGGCATTCTGGTCTCCGACAAAGATTCTGTTACGTCACTGAAGAATAACGTTGATGAAGTCTGGCTGGAGCCGCGCGTGATCGGAAAACGCTACGGCGGCAAGGAAGTACTCTATCGCACGGATAAGAGTGAGACATCCGTACTGAAGGTCAACGCCGGAGCTTCCGTAACGATCAAGACGGTAGTCGGTGTCCGAAAAACGCTCACGGTGCTCAGGGGCGCCGGTGAGCAGATGAAGCCTGGTACGATCTTTACGATTCAGGATGGAGAAAAATGGCAGATCAACGCCGAAACCGATATTGAACTGATCGAAACGATGATCGAGTTCGATATCGAACCGGAAGAATAGATATACAGCCGCAGGAATTCAATTCTCTGCGGCTGTGTTTATGTTTACTCTTTTTCGTCTGTACGTTCGCTTATGATATAGCGCGGCCGGTGCTTGGTTTCCATATATGTTTTGCCAACATATTCTCCGATCACGCCAAGGCTCAGCAGAATAATTCCGCCGAGGAAGAAGATGATACACATCATAGAAGCCCACCCGATTACCGTATGGCCTGTAAGTGCCCTTATCAGAACCCAGATAATGCCGATTACACCGACAAACGAGAGAAATACCCCCATCTTGGCAATCAGATGAATCGGCTCAATGGAAAGGCTTGTTATACCGTCTACCGCAAGGCCGATCATTTTGTTCAGCGGATAATGACTCTCCCCTGCCATACGCTCATGGCGCTCATAATAAACACTAGTGCTTTTGAATCCGACTAACGGAAACATGCCTCTCAGGAAAATGTTTACTTCTTCATAATTCGAGAAATGCTGAAGGACACGGGAAGATACCAGGCGGTAATCCGCATGGTTGTATACCGTCTCTACACCCATCTTCTCCATCATCTTATAGAAGCCCTGAGCCGTCGTGCGTTTGAACCAGGTATCACTTTCCCGGTTGGAACGTACACCATAGACGATCTCACAGCCGTCATAATACGCATCAAGCATTGCTTCCATGGCATGAATGTCATCCTGACCGTCACAGTCAATGGAGATCGTAATATCACACTGGTCTTTCGCTTCCATCAGACCGGCTAATACCGTGCTCTGATGCCCTCTGTTTCGGGACTGTGAAATGCCGATATAGTGTTCGTCTTCCTTTGCGTATTTCTGAATCAGCTCCCAGGTCTTATCCTTACTGCCGTCATTTACAAACAGGATGCGGCTGTCTTCCGCTGCGCCTTTTTCTGTAATCAGTTTTCTCAGTTCCTCCAGAAAAAGCGGAGCAGTGATTGGAAGAACCGCCTCTTCGTTATAACAGGGAATCACAATAAACAGTCTCGGGTTTGTTTTCATATGCATTCATTCTACCGTAATTGGAATGACAAATCATTCGGATGAGATCATTTATTTGCAAAATAAAGCAAGGGATTGTACTCCCTTGCCCGATTATTCGTCGTATGCGTGTGCCCGCTGTGCCAGTTCACTGTCGGAAAGATCCGTATCCGCGTTATCGATCGTAACGCCGGCAAGTGAAGTAGCACCTTCCGAGGTTTCAAAGAACGTCACCGAGATGGAAGCGTTCAGTTCTGTCGACTCCCGCATGCCGGTTTCTTCATTGTTTCTTCCGTCCGAAACCGTTACATTTCGAATCAGACACCGATACGTCATCTCACTCATCTTTTTCAGCACATTTTTGAAATTGTCATAGGAGTTTGTACTGAATGTGATGTTTACATCACGCCGGATGATTGTTCCGTTGAGCACCGGATCACTCCAGTTGACGCTGACGTTATAGGCATCTTCATCAAAGATACTACCCATCTCGATAATTTCGTTCGACTGGTTATTGTAAACTGAAAGATCTCCTTTTACCCTGCCGCGGGATTCCTCAATGACCTGACGCATCTGGGAAATCTTGGTTGCTTTGCCCTGTTCGATCAACAGCTCATTTTCCAGTGTCGCCGTATCATAGATCGCCATCTGATTCTGAAAATACTTGTAAACAAAGTTATAGTAGATCAATCCGAGTGCCAGTACAGCCGCAACAAGTATCAGGATCTTTTCCTTGAAGGTAAACTCACGTTTCAGCATCTCAGTTACCTCCTTCCGCGCCGCCGTAAGTAATGAGTACGGAAGCGACGACATCGTTCTTTGTCTCTTCTTTCCCGTTGGAAGCACTGGCGGTTGTCACCGTTACAAACCCGTTTCTGTGGTCATTCTGCAGAATGCTCAGGAACTTGGATACCGTCTGCAGTGTCGTGACATTCGTCTGGACAGCGATTGTGCTGCCTGCGATCTGTACGGATTTGATGCCGACATACGGCATCATGTCTTCTTCCAGCATCTTAAATACATTGTATTTGTCAATTTCTGCTTTTTCTTCTTCGGTCATGTACCAGTCGGTTACTTCATCGTATTCAGCCTTGACCGCATCATACTCACTGTTGGCCCGTTTAATCTCATCAACCTGTCCGCGTACCTGGTTATAGGTAGCCTCTGCTCTTGCGATCTTATCCAGCTGGTCCAGAACGGCAAATTTGGTGAAAATGGCAAGTACGATCAGAAAGACCAGAAACCATGCAAATGATTTGCGGTTATTCCCTTTGTTTTCACTCTGTACCAGATTGATATACGTCTTTTCCGGATACTTGATTTTGGCGGACTTCTTTCCTATTTCCTTGGTAAAGATGCTCTCTTTTTTCTCAGTCATACTTCAGCACCTCCCTCAGTCCTCATTCCAGCAGATTCCCGCAGAAGCCGGACCATTCATCAGGACATCTTCACTGACCGTGTTATTTGCAAGCTCTGCAAGCGGTACAATATTCAGCGGTACATTATCGCGAAGTTCTTCGATCAGCTGGGGAATCATCGCACCGCCGCCGCATACATAGATATTCTCCAGGGAGTTTTCCCGGTGTTCATAGCTGTAGTAATTGACCGCACGCATAACATCAACCGCAATATCAGAACAGATATCCCGTACCGTATCCGTATTCATAATGTCATTTGTATTCTGAACAAGATGCAACGAAGCAATATGTTCATCACATCCAAGCTGTTCTGCAACACGCCGTGCCAGTGCCTGACATCCAAGTTCAATGGAACGGGTCGTATCAAACACACCATCTGAGAAGATATTGATTCTTGTAGAGGAATAGCCCAGATCCAGAATTGCAAAATCTTTTACCGCGAGCTGCGGATCGATGTGCCGCATCAGGGCGCCGAAACTGAGACACTGCGGTGCAGCCATAACAAGCTTCAGACGAAGCCGCTTGAACAGCTGCATATAATTGGCCATCAGTTCTTTGCTTACGGCGACCGCAAGTATGTTCAGACCGATATCGTTTCCTTCCTCATCTTCCTCAACACTGACAACCGCATAGTCGTATATGTAGTTTTCTTTCCCTTCCGCTATAAAATCATGAAACTCATACGGAAGGTTCACCTTCAGCTGTTTTTCATTCATGATCGGAACGGAAAGCCGTCTTGTGTATGTCATACTGTCCGGTATGACGAGCGCAACATCCTTTCCGCCAAGGTGTTTCTTCCGGATGACCTGCCCGAGAAAATCGGATAACGCATCCCAGGAAACAATTTCGCCTCCCTGGATGATGTTTTCCGGCATGTCTTCTTTAATAAAGCGAACTACCTTGTTGCCTTTCACCACCGAAATTTTGATCCGGCAGCTGCCAAACTCAATCCCCAGTAACGTTTTAGCCATAGTCTTACACCCATTACATAAACAAGCTAAAATACCACGAAACCACCATATCCCCCCAGATAATTGAAATCAGAGTCGCAATACTGATGGATGGTCCGAACGGTATTTTAGATTTCTTTAATAATAGCACGAAAATCAACCCTACTAAACAGGATAGGATCAGATTGAAAAAGCCAGCTTTCCAGCCCAGAAAGAGTCCGGTCATAAAATAAAGCTTGATATCACCGCCGCCCAGACTGTCTTTTTTTATAATGCGGTCAAAGATAAGACTCAGGATCAGCATTCCCCCGCCGATCGCAAGGCCTCCGATCAATCCGTCCCGGACTTCCATCTGCCAGGGCTTCTGAACAAACGGAATGGTTACGATCCAAAGCACGATGCCGGCAATGATAAATCCATCCGGAATCTCATAGGTTCTTAAATCCACAACGGACAGTCCCAGCAGCAGCCCTGCAAGCGCCATTGCCCGAAAAGCTTCTGCCGTAAGCCCAAAACGCAGTACACAAAGGATGTAATACGCCGCAAGTGCAAGTTCACCCAGGATGCACGACACCGGAATCTTCGCCCCGCAGTAACGGCATCTTCCCCTGCTGAATAAATACGAGAAGATCGGGATGAGATCCATCGCCCCAAGTTCATGCCCGCAGCTGTCACAGGTGCTTCTTTCCTTTATCCAGTCTCTTCCTTCCGCGATTCGGTTCCCCATGCAGGTAAAGAAGCTGGCAAATACCGCTCCCAGCATTCCTGTAAAGAACAGAATCACGATACGGTAAGGCAGTTCAAAATCCATGACACTCATTGTCTGCCAAGCTCCCAGGAAAGCACCATCTGCCCTTCTTTCGCCACCACCTTGATCACCATGGTGCCGGGTTCTCCGTGGAACTGCTGTTTGCCGATTTCCATGGTCGAGTACTCGTTGTACCCCTTTGGTTTCTCACCGACAATCTTGTTGGAAATATTATTGAAATAACCGATATACCCAACACTTGTCCAGTGTGGGCAATGTCCGGTCGATCCGCAGCCATCCACCACACAGTTCAGGCCATTGTTGGAATTGATTCTGGCAACCGAATCCGCGGTATTAACCGCAAGACTGTCATTCCCATGATTCATTCGTTCTTTCATCCAGTTGCCGCCCCAAAAGAAATACACGGCAGCCATAATAATAATCGCTACGATCAGTATCAGTTCAAAAAGATTCGTATATCCGGATTGTTCTTTCAGCTTGTGTTTCATATATAAATAATATAACAGCCTGCCAGCAGGCTGTTACATTTTTTCGTTTCTGTTATGTAACTATTTTGCACGAAAGTCTCTGATATTCATACCGATTTCAGCTTTTTCGAAGATATCAAAAT
>JAEEPV010000104.1 GCA_016284975.1 Solobacterium sp. | reverse complement strand
TGGGAAAATGGTCTAAATATACACATACATTGAATTTCAGCTATCTACTTCAAAGTGCCTGGATCAACGGATCCAGGCTATGAAGATCCACAAAATCAACCTGTCTGTTATATGTTTCGATCATAGCCTTTACTTCGGCGGTTTTCTTTTCTTCCGGAAGGTTAACCGCCTTTCTATAAAGCAGATTCATCATGGTTTTATGTTTAAAGCCAAGCTTCGAATAATCGATTCCTCCTCTTAAGTGAAAAATCATGGCATTGTTGAATACTTCCGGCGGCAGTTGGTTTTTCATTCCCCTTCTGATCGTATCTATATTCTCTTTGTCTTCGGGATCCGCCAGCCCCACCGTGGCAATGATGATTTTATGTGCGGAGATATCTTTCATGTTTTTGAATACCTTCTTCATGCCCATGACGCCTCCCGCATACAAAGCGCCGATGTAAATGATCGTAGTGTATGCGTTAATATCACCGGCTTCTTCGTATGATTTCAATTCAAATCCCGTGCGTGCTGATAATTCTTCCGCATACTTTTTTGCAGTTCCGTATTGAGAACCATAAATCACGATGTTCATAAAAAAACCTTCCCGTTCCGATTTGTCGAACACTTCTTGAAACAATTATAAAGTTTATAAGGTCATTTTTTAATGATGCTGAAGTTTAGTTAAAAAGTTGCAGCTGAGAAAATGGTCCATAAAACACATTTCATAATATTTTCATCCGACAGAAAAGATCGCCCATCGATAGGCGATCTTCACTTAATACTATTGTCTTCAAATTACAGATAAGGATCTTCTTCCTGTTCGATCCGAATTACTCTGTCTGCTTTTTCTTTAGGCGGATTTCGTTTCAGGTACGCACGGAACGGTTCTTCCGCTGCCTTGGTAATACGTTCTTCCCAGCCGTTTTCAAAAAAGTAACAGACTTCCTTATCTATGCCGTAATAGTCGTCGCTCTGCATCAGCACGCAGTTCCGGCAACCACCTGTGCATCGATCCACATATTTGCATTCCCGGCATTCAGGATTATGATCCCTTATATCCTTTACTGTGGCAGCAGTTAATTCCGTATATTCGGAATCTCTCAGTATCTCTTTTAATGGTGTTTCAAACAGATTGGGGAAATGAGAAGAATACCCACAATCACACATTCCCATACAAGGAGCTACCATCCCATCCGCTCCGATATAGAAGTTATTTTTCAATACGCCGCAAGACAGGATGTCAGACTCTCTCTCCTCAGGGATTCGTCTCACATTATGGATACGCCATTTCTTATCTCCAGGCGTATACATGAGCGTATCTGCCATCATGATTGAAACTGGTGCATCATCTTCGAAATACTGTGGGATATATTCCTCGAACAATTCCAGCTGTTCATCGCGTGTCAGCTGCAGACCCTGTACTTCTGGCGACATCCATTCACCAAGTTCCAGCATACTCCCGCATTTCACACCCCTTACGCCAAGAGATGCCAGAAGTCGGATGGTTTCCCGCAATGAATCACGATTCTTTCGATGCAGGCAGATAGATATGGATACGTTATATTTCCTTTTCTGCAATAGTTTCAGTGCCTCAATCGTTCTTTCTTCTGCCCCAGGCACACCTCTCAGAAAGTCATGCCAGCCGACACCATCGAAGCTCAGTTGGAAATTCGGATGCATTTTTCTTTCATCCAGCTTATCAAGCAATGCCTCATCCACCAGCCAGCCATTGGTATAGAGGATACTTACGCCAATTTCTTTTTCGTGCAGCGCATCTATGATTTCCCACAGATCCTCACGGATCAGCGGTTCTCCTCCGGTCAGGCCTACCGTGAACACCCCACACTCGGCAAGCTGATCGACGATCGAAAGCAGCTGTTCCTTGCTCGGTGAACCATGTTTTGCATGTGGTGCTGACATGAAGCAGTGACGGCATTTCAGATTGCAGGCTCCTGTAATTGACCAGTGAGCATGTTTCTTATATCGTGCTGGATAGGTTCGATATTCCTGTTCTTTTGTCAGGTATTCCAGAAAACCGGCTTCTCGAATGATACCGTTTTTTTCCAGCCATTCAATAAAGTGTCTCTCATTCTCGCTTAGCATATCCTTGTCAATGTCATGCGTTCCATCACACTTCATCAGCAGGATATAATCTTCTTTTGTATAAAACCTAGCCTCTTTTGTCCGGAGATCATACAGCCCTGTTGGGCTTTTGTACCATCCTCGAAGACGGTATCGTTGATCGATGATATATTTCATTTCAGTACCTCTCAAGTTTTTTGCTTCCTTTGTTATTTCTAATCTACGTTTAATTCA